>CAIXUF010001050.1 GCA_903922535.1 Candidatus Hydrogenedentota bacterium | reverse complement strand
TCCCGATGAAGCACCACCCCTGCTGGATACACCTGGAGCCCGTAGTTCGACATGAACACGGCAGCCTCCCCATCCCATCGCGTCATCCCATGTGATCGCCGTGCCGACTGACGCGCTCCAGCCCGGCGAATGCGCGCACAGCACGAACACACGGCAGGAACGCCGTTGTTTGCTGCACACACTCTTCCCCTGTGACTTGGAGGCTTGGGCTGAGCGAGGCCGCTCGCGCCCGTTGCCCTCGTACTGGGACGAGGGGGAAGGAACCGAGGATGGTTCCCGAACCCGGCCTGGAGCCGGGCAGCGCCTACCGATGTGCGTCTACCTTACCGCGTCCGCCGTGGTCTGCTCAAGTCACGCGAACGCCGCCGCGAACACTTGTGCCCGTGTCCGCCCTGTTGTCCGTCACTGTCCGTCATTCTTGTGTTTTGTGTTTCTTTGCCAAGGGGGCTTCACTCCGGCCCCTTTCGCATGATGGCCCCCGCGGCCGCCAGCAGGGCGACGGCTGCACTCACGTCAAGAACCCGCCATGTCCCCCGCGCGAAGAAGAACGGCGCGATTGGGTTGAACAGCAGAGCGCCAACGGCGAACCCAATCGCAAGCACGGCCTTCCCACTCTTGATCATCCTCGCCCCGGCGACACCAAGGCCCACGCTAACGGCCCATCGCGTGACCGTGAAGTAGCCCGTTCCGTGCCGCGCGAGCGCCCCCAACGCGACGAGCGCCGCAAGGCCGACGATGGCGGCACTCGCCCATTCCGCACCTGCTCTTCCCGAAGCGTCCACGCTCCCTCTTTCGACGGCTTCCACGTTCGGCCCCTTCATCGCGAATGCCGCGGCTCGCCATCCTCACAATCGTCGGCGTTAGGCATCACGGGGCGCCCTAATCGGGGCCGCCCTTAGTATGGCGCTCATCTCCTGGCTCGTACGGCGTCGTGAACACTCGTGGTTCGCGGCGCACGAATCGCTTGATCTCGGCTATGACGGTCCGCGCCCACCGGTAACGTCGCGCGCGAACGGCTCGTTCATGGCTTCGGACCATCTCGACGTACTTCGCTTCCGGCTTATAGTCACGCGCCCAGGCATTGAGCCCGCGCCAGTACTCGTTCTTGTGATCGCGGCGCTGCTTCTCGTCGAAGAATGGCGGAATGGGCGGAAAGTCACCTGCCATCGCCTGACTGACTTCTCGTCCATCCGAGGTGAACACTCGCTCACATCTCAGGCAGCGGTACTCACGGGGCGATACCATCGCGTTGATTAGGAAGAACACCCCACTGCCGCAAACGGGGCAATGGTCCACCTTCGACCTCCGCTCCTCGATGTCGGCGCGGCCCCCAGGCAGTGCGCTTACGTCAGCTTCTCCTCCCCGCTCCGATCCGGTTCTTGCCCCGAGCGCGTACAATAGGCCCGCTGCGAGCATTGCAGAACCCGTTACGGCATTTTCTGGACGCACTCGCACTCCCAGCAGGACCACTCCGCCAACGATGATGAACGGAACGAGACGCACGATTCGCGGCAGCGGGCGCGTTGCCCCGACCCACAGCGCGCCCAATGCGATGTATGACCAGGTGATAGCCGGCCACACAACAGTGCCTGCGACCAGTCTCCCGGTGACTCCGCCAGCGACCATGTAGAATACCCAGCTGAGCAGGAAGGCCCCCGCCGCGATGACCGCGAGGCCGAGCACCAACTCCAGCAACCGGCTTGAGCGCGCCACGAGGGCAAGTAGCCATGCCGCCGAAAGGACCGCGAGAGTGATTCCGCCGAACAGGAGCAATCCTGTCACGCTAGCCCCCTTCCTCAATCGG
>CAIXUF010001049.1 GCA_903922535.1 Candidatus Hydrogenedentota bacterium | reverse complement strand
CGCTCCAGATTCTCCTTCAGTGAGTCCAAGAGTATCTTCAGCATGGACAGAGGCCTCATGGCGCACAGAAGACTCTCTGTCGCGCGAACACGCGAATCATACTCCTGGGCCTTTGCCATCGAAGCATCGTATTGGGCCCTCGCCGCTGCGACTATTTCAGGGGCTAATTTTCCTGGTTCTTTCTCCTTCAGCGGGAGCACGGTCTGGTAGACTTTGCCTGCCTCGTCGATAATCGCTTGAACCAATTCGAGCTCTTCCGGCGTTGCATCTGGACAGAATTCCCGCGCCGTCCCTTCAAGTGGGCCTTCCTTGCACTTTCTGTCACCGACCCTAATCACCTGAAGGAAGACTTTAGACGGGCCGCCCTTGTATGAGGTGCCACCCCCGTCCAGACATATGGAAAGGAGAGGTTTAATGTCATACTCTTGGGCGATCGTCGTGTATTCTTTGTTGCTGCCCGTGCCAACTACCCCCGTGTCGGGGATGTCGTCAGACACATAAATCCAGAGGAGTTGACGGTACTTTCCACAGGCATCACTCGCGGCAAAGCACACTTTCCTGAGCATTTCAGGAATATGCGTTTCCGGATCCTTGAACGTTTCCGGATAGGACATGTCCAGAAGCGTCCGATCAATCACCCCCGTTCGGGGCGGTATCTTCGTGACAACCTTGTCGCCGAAGTGATAAACCGACCACTGGGAAGACTCCGACCACAACGGGGCAGAAAGGGGATCGTCAACCGGCGGAGACGCCACAGTGCTGTCCTTGGTGTCCAGCGAAAACCCGCCCCAGCCTTTCGTTACAATCTTGTCCAGGTAGTCGCGTATCCTGGTGTGGGTGGCGGGCATGACGTACTTCGGCGCGAGACTGGCGGAGACGTCAAAGCTGAACACCAGGTCGCACACCGCCTGGGGGGCCTTACTCTCCTGTGGGTGGCCGGACGGACCCGCAAGGAACAGCAGCGTTCCAAAAAGACAGAAAGCCGAACCCGTATGTCGCATCTTCATGACAAATCACCTCGCGGTATCTCTCCACTGGAAGTATTTCCGTCACGCATAGCAGAACAATCCACGGTCGGTGCCCACCAGAACCTTGCCGTTCCCAACCGCGGGCTGGACTGTCGGGGTGGCCACGGCAGGCGCGGCCGGGTAGGCGGGAAATGCCGATTCAGCGATTGCCCCAAGCCAGAACTGTGACGGCAGGCCCGAACGGGCCGCGAAACAGAGCGCGTTGCCGCCGTCCGCTTGGAGACCTGCACAAACAAGTCTGTCCGACCCGATGGGGCCGTTTTGCAGTTGCTGGTGGGCGGGCTCCTGCTGTCCTGAACGCACGATGGCAAGCACGCTGCCCTTGGTTGCGGAGGCTCCTGGAACGCAAAGACCCGTGCCACATAGAACCGGGCGGGCCGTTGGCCCCGTCATCGCCAAGTTCATGGTCATGTCGTCTCCTTCCAAAAAGAGCATCATCATGTGCAAACCGCCAGCCATGTCCCTGGCAGTCCATGCGAACATCCCGGACTGGCCGGCGTCGGACATGCCCCTATTACGCAACCATCCAGCCTCATGCGCCATGCAGGGGGAAAACTCCTGCCAATTGGGCGCTACATTGACGCTTGCAGGGATTCTCTGGGGATAGTAGCCCAGTTCCACGCGCAAGGTTCGGCGATTCGCGGTGTTTGTGGCCAGAATTGAGTTTCCCAGTTGCGCGGGCGAGCTCCAACTGCCTCCGGCAAGGCTGCAGGGAACCTCGCGCACCGTTGCTGTCGCCACGCCCTCGCCGTGCTGGCGCGGTGGGAGTTCAAGAAACAACGGGCCCCGGTCGGAAAGGATTAGACAAAGGGCTTTTTCCGGGTCCGGCGCGTCTGCATTTGCCGGGTCATGCCGGGTCACGAGCAGCGGAGCCGCGTCAACGCACAGATTTCCCGGCAATTCAGCTTCAAGCTTGCCGTTGACCACGGGCGCGACTATCTCGCGTTCCCCGGTGGACAGGTCAATCCTGTGAAGCCGGTTCGGCGCCACCGTCACAAAATAGGCGAAAGCTCCGACACAGACCGGCGTGGACAGGCGGTTTGCGGGAACGGGCTGCGCATGAAACGTGTCGCACGACCAGAGACCATGTCCGTCTTCCAAGTCATAGGCGCAGAACCGGCTCCCATTGTTCCCGTCGGGCTGAAGCGTCAAGACGAGACCCGAAGCAATGACAGGCTCCAGCAGCACGTGGATATTTGGCACAGACCAAAGGTTTCCGCCCAGAAGCCCTGCAAGGCGGGCCCCATTTTGCCCCGTGCAGCCGCGTGCAGCGCCTCCCCCGGCCTGCGGCCAGAGCGTCGGCGCGAAGTTCAGCGCAATCCCGCATGACCGGCAATGGGCCGCCTGGGGACGATTGTTT
>CAIXUF010001048.1 GCA_903922535.1 Candidatus Hydrogenedentota bacterium | reverse complement strand
GGGTGGGGGTGGCGTGGGTGTTGTACCCCTCGTAGTCCAGCTGCGGCTCCTGAACATCAAACACCTTGATGTCGTGGATGATCCGGCCGTCCTTGAGGTCGATGCAAAGGGCGAACAGTTCCGTTCCATCCTTGCGCGCGGCCGTCAGCCAGGCCCGGTTGCTCCAGACCACCGGCGAGGACCAGCCCTCGTCGTGAATCGCCGTCTTCCACCGGACATTCTTCGCCTCGCCGAACTCGGCCGGGAATTTGGCCTGGAGGGCGTTCCCGTCGCCGCGGGAGCCGCGAAACTGGTTCCAGTGGCCGCCGGTCCCGGTCTGTTGCGCGGGGGCCGCGTTTGCCATGGCGAGCAGCAGGGCGATGCGCACAAAGGATACAATTCCAGCGAAAGACGGTCTTGCCACTGCAAGGTCTCCTGTGGTCCTGCTCTCGGCCGGGGGGTGACGGCTGCCGCCGTCTCGGCGTCTGTTTGGTTGAGGGTTTCCACCAAAGAAACCGCTCCTGTCCTGCCGGGGTCCAGTGTAAGGTGTTCTGTTGTTGGCGCACAAGTCGCCTGGCGTGCTTGGGGTCGGGTAACATGTTGCAGTTGTCCAGGCCCTCCGGGAACAAACGGATCGAAAGGAAATGAGGATGCGAAACGCATTCATCCTGTTCATGGTGCCGATGCTGTTGTTCGCCGCATCGACAGCACGCGCCGGACAATCGAAGGAAACGGACATCGACATGAATTATGACGAGGGCAAGGTCACCGGCTACGAGCTGCCGCCGCTGCTCGTGACGGCCGAAGGCAAAACGGTCACCACCCCGGAGGAATGGCGCAACATCCGTCGGCCGCAGATTCTCGCGCTGTTCAGCAATTTCATCTATGGCAGCGTTCCCCAGCCGCAAAGCCCCATCAAGACATCGGTTGAAGTCGTGAAGACCGACCCGGAATTCCTGAAAGGCAAGGCGACGCGGAAGGACGTGCGCATCCGGTTTGAGAATGACAAGGGCAAGGCGGAAATGCTCGTCCTGGTCTTTGTGCCCAACAAGGCAAAAAAGCCGGTCCCCGCGTTGATGCTGCACACCTTTGACAACACCCATTCCGCGAATTTCAGCGAAGACCCTGGAAAACCGGACAAGTTGAAGAACGGATGGCCCCTCGGCGAACTGCTTGACCGGGGTTATGCCCTGGTTGCGGTGTCTCAGGACAATCTGGTCGCCCACAACGAAGTGGAGTTCAACAAAGGCATCCATCCGCTCTTCTACCACGATGGCCAGAGTTTCCCCAAGGCCAGCGAATGGGGCGTGATTGGCGCCATCGCCTGGGGCGGCATGCGCGCTTTGGACTACCTCGAAACCGACAAGGACATAGACGCCCAGCGTGTGGCGATCATGGGCCACTCGAAATGCGGCAAGGCCGCGCTGTGGACCGCCGCGCAGGACGAACGCTTCGCGCTGGCGGTTTCGGCGGAGTCCGGTTGTGCGGGCGCGGCCCTCTGGAACCGGAATTTCGGCGAAACGATGGATAAAATGGTGACGCGGTTCCCCTACTGGCTCTGCCGGAACGCATGGAACTTTGCCGGGCGGGAAAAGGACCTGCCTGTCGACCAGCACATGCTGCTGGCCCTCATTGCGCCGCGGCCGGTGTATGTATACAGCGGCGTGGATGACACCTGGGCCGACCCGCGCGGTGAATACCTCGGCGCCTACCACGCCGGCGAGGTCTATCGCCTGTTGGGCAAGACCGCCCTGGAGTCTGAGAAGTCACCCGAACCGGGAAAGGCCATCATCAAGAGCGACGTGGGCTACCACCTGCGCGAAGGCGGCCACTCTGTCGAACCCTATGACTGGAAATGTATCATGGACTTCATGGATTGTCATCTCAAGGCAAAATAGACTTCTGGTCGCACCTGATAAAGGAGAATTGAAATGAGTGCACGTTTCGCGACCACATTGGTCCTGCTCGGCTGCATAACGCCGACACTATCGGCCGTTGCGCATGATATCTGGAACTCGGCGCTCAACGTCCACTATGACGATTCCACCCAGACATTTTCCGTGACGGACCGCGCCAGCATAGGGGTTGACGGAACCCTGCGAGGCTCGGGCACTGTGAAAGACGGGAGGATCCTGGTGACGCAGCCCGATGGCTTTACGACTCTGGAACTGCGCGGGGACCTGCCGTTTTTGTTCATCACCAAAGAACTCGTCAATAAAGGACAGACCGTCACGGACATGCAGAGCATCACGCCGGTATCGTTTGCCCTTGACCTCTGGGACATACCTTCCGCCGGGTTGCGCACGCTGGGGACCGCGGGATTGACCGAACCCGACAAGAACCCTGGAAGTTATCTGTTTCTGACTTGTGCGGATCCGAAAACACGGCGCGGCGTCGTGGCGGGATGGGTTACCCAAGACCGGGGCAGCGGCGTTCT
>CAIXUF010001047.1 GCA_903922535.1 Candidatus Hydrogenedentota bacterium | reverse complement strand
GTTCTCCCGCGCAAGCCGCAATCCTTCCCGTTGCGGATCCCGGTCAATCCGGTCCGCAACGGCATGGGCCAGCGCAAGACTGCGTTCATCTATTTCCTGATGCGTTCTCATGTCTCTTCGTTGGAGCCTTTAGCGGTCGACATCAACTGTCATGGATTCGTCTGTTCGGCTTGACGCCACGCGTCCCGATTAGAATTATGCCAAATTCTGGCGTTGTGGTCCATTGGGGCCGTGTTCTTCGGGCAAGAAAAGCGCGGCCCGGAGCGTTTTGCCCCGGGCCGCGGTGAAAATCGTGGAAAGATGCCGTTACTTGACGAGATCGTGAATGCCCAGGCTGAGCACGCCGGACAGGACGATGAGCGCGACGGCCAACACCGCGAGAACCTGCATGCCCTTGCGGATGTTGCCGCTGGCGGAGAAGCCGCCCATGACGCGCGGGGTGATGATGCCGCCCAGCAGGCCGATGGCGAAGATCAGGCCGAACACCTCGGCGCTGACGCCGGTCTTGCCGAAGGTCACGCCGACCAGTGTCGGAAAGATCGGGCCCATGACGAAGCCGGTGACCAGCATGGCGCCCACCGCGGCGCCGGCGTTCTTGGCGGTGACCATCATCATAATCGAACCGGCCGCGATGAGGGCAAGCACGGGAACGTAGTAGGCGAACATCGTCTGCGGCACGCAGAAGGCCGTGAACAAACGGGCCAGCATCAGCGCGGTCCAGAATCCCGCCAGGAAGTAGTTGGCCTTGGTGGCATCCACCTTGTGGTCGGCCAGATAGGTGGTCAGGAAGCCGCCGAGCGTGCTTTCGAGGCTGATGTAGCAGAACAGCGCCGCACCGGCCGCGAGCACGGCCGGATTGGCCAGCCATCCGGCCGCACGGCCGAAGTTGAACCCGCCCTCAATCTTGGGGAAATCGGTGCCCATGACGGTCCAGAGGATGGGAACCGCCAGCATGGCGGCGATGACGCCGAGCGTCGCCTTGTACCCTGCCTTGACGATCAGAGTACCGATGATGAGCGGGGTCAGCAGCGAACCAAGCCCGAAGAACACGTTCATCAGGTTGTTGGCCTTGGCGGGGTTGCCCGGGAAAAGGACCATGGGTCCGAGCGTGTTGCCGACGGTGTTGACGCACATGGCGGCAAAGCCCAGTGCCAGGAAGGCGAGCATTGCGGTGCCGTAGGACGGTGCCGCGGCGAGCAGCACAACGCAGACGGCGCCCGCGGCAAAGCCCATCAGCCCGACGACCTTGAAGCCCAGGGCCGGCGTCAGCGCGCCGATCACCAGCGAGGAGACCAGGCAACTGAACATCAGGGCCGAAATCAGCGAGCCGGCCTTGGCGTCGTCAATCTTGATCTGCTCCTGCAACTTCAGCTTGATGCTGCCAAAGATGGCAAAAATCACGCCGAGCGCGAACACTCCCGAAAAGGCGGTCAATCCAGCAATAGACATGTTGCTCTCCCTCTGGCTGCGCCCCGTCCGCACTGCGCGGCCGGGACCGGTTGACGGATAATGATTACTGACCCATACCCAGTGAACGACACGATTCAGACGGGCACATACCCGTCCAAACACGATTCAACGAAAACGATGCTAGCATGTTTTGTCCGGACATGCAACCCGGCGGATCCCGTCAGGAGCTGTGCCCAATGTGGAAGAGGCCTCCAGCCTCTTTTCTTCAGTTGCCTTGCGCGCAAGGCAGCAACGCGGCAAGATGCCGCGTCCACACTCACGCGCCCCGGCGAATCTGCTCGCGCACACTGGCGATGACCGTGTCGAGGATTTGGTCAAGCGAGGTGCTGGGCTTGTACCCGATGGCCGCCCCGATCTTGTCCAGACAG
>CAIXUF010001046.1 GCA_903922535.1 Candidatus Hydrogenedentota bacterium | reverse complement strand
GAACCCGGCTACGCGGGCGAACGGCTCACGCCCCGCGAACGCGAAATCCTGCAGCTCGTTGCCTCGGGCAAAGCCAGCAAGGAAGTCGCGGAGATTCTCCAACTCAAGGCCAAAACGGTGGATACGCACCGGGCCAACATCATGAACAAGCTCGATCTGCATTCCATCGGGGAACTGGTCCGCTACGCCATCCGCAACAAGATCATTGACGCCTGAGTCTCCCTGCGTTTCACCCTGCGCTCCGTAATCCTACCTAAGTGTTTTTCTTTTGCTTTCTAGGGTGAACCACCATTTCCCTTTCTTCCGGCCCGGACTAAACTACATATGCTTCTGTCGGGGGTGGCACATGCATGCCGGCAGTCCGGCGCGGGCGCCTTCCTGTGTCGGGGACATTGCACGGGAAACCGGGTCTGAACGGTTGAACACGGTCGGAGAACACCACACTTGGACACGGACGCGGAAACCGCGCGCTCGTCTGCACAGGCGGCCCTCGGGTCCCTGCGCATATTGCTTGCGGACGACCACGACGTGGTCCGCGAAGGGCTGAGGACGCTGCTCGAATCACAGCGGGGCTGGAGCGTGTGCGGCGAAGCGGCCACGGGCCGCGAAGCCGTGGAATTGGCGCTGCAATTCAGGCCGGATGTGGTCGTGCTGGATTTCGGCATGCCCGAGATGAACGGGTTGGATGCGACATCACGCATCCGAAAGGCACTGCCCGAAACGGAGGTTCTAATCATCACGATGCACGATTCGGAAGAATTGGCGCGCGAGGTGCGCAGGGCCGGCGCGCGGGGATTCCTGCTGAAAACCGACGCCCGGCGCCATCTGGTGCCGGCCGTGCAGGCGCTGGCAGGGCACAGGTCCTTCTTTGCCGATACTGAAGCCAAACCGCGGACGAGCGCTTTGGGGGAACTTTCAGTACGGGCCGCGGTGCCAGCCGCAACAGACCGTCTCACACCGCGCGAGCGCGAAGTGTTGCAGCTTGTGGCCGCGGGCAAGTCGAGCAAGGACGTCGCGAAGGCGCTCGATATCAGGACAAAGACCGTGGAAGCCCATCGCGCGAACATGATGAACAAGCTGGACCTGCACTCCGTCGGGGAACTGGTTCGCTACGCCGTTCGTTATCAAATTGTGGCACCCTAGCCTCGGGAATGCTGGAAGCTGGGTAATTCTACCTAGGTGATATTACTTTCAGTCGTAAGGGGAATCACCATTTCGCATTTCCGGGCGGCCGCATACAATCAGTTTGGTCGGTCGAGACAAAACGGAGATGGACCCAGCAAGGGATTCTAAAACCATGAAGAAGCGGAATGAACCTGGGAATAGGGCAATGGTTGCTGCCGTGCTGTTGACGTTGCTGCTGGGAATGGCGGGGGTGCCGGGCGCGCGGGCCACGGACACCACGCAGACAGTGATGCTTCCCGGCGATGTGCCCCTGGAGATGCTGTGGATACCGGGCGGGACCTTCTCCATGGGCAGCCCGGACACGGAGTCGGACCGGAATTCCAATGAGGGACCACAGCATACGGTGACCCTGGGCGGTCACTGGCTGGCCAAGTATGAGGTCACCCAGCGCCAGTGGCAGGCCGTGATCGGCACGAAGCCATGGGTGGTGCATTCGGGCGTGCTTGACGAGCCGGACTGCCCGGCCGTGTGGGTGTCCTGGAATGACGCCCAAGCATTTTTGACGGCGTTGAACACATACATCGGGCGCACGTTCCGGCTGCCCTCGGAAGCGGAATGGGAACACGCCTGCCGCGGAGGCGAAACGTCCCGCTTTTATTGGGGCGATGATCCGGGCTACACGGCCATCGGAG
>CAIXUF010001045.1 GCA_903922535.1 Candidatus Hydrogenedentota bacterium | reverse complement strand
CCGGGCAAGATCCGCGTCCTTGCTTCCCCAGAAACTGCCCTTGCCCCCCTCATAAAAACCACCCCCGTGGATATGAACGATGAGCGGGGTGGGCGTTGTGGAGGGTGCCTGCCACAAATCGAACTTGTTCCGCTCGTGGGGCCCGTACGGGATGTCGCGAAAGGTCGGTTCCAGCGCCCAGGCGGAAGTCCACAGGACGGTTCCAAAGAGGACAACAGCCAGGCAACGCAACGACAGTGGACGGCAATTCATGTTCTCAACTCCCTGACACGCGAATTGGGTATTTGACTCCACTGGGCAGGTTCAGGTTTTGGCTGTCTTGGTATTTTGGGTTTCTGCCGGTTCGGGGCGTTTCGTGTTCTTCGTCAGGATAATGAAGGCGGTTTTGCGAATGGATAATGCACCTGAACCGGCGAGGAGATAGAGGGGCAATTGTCAGCGGCTCGCTGCGGAGCGCCGAATTCTTATACCCCGTGGCGTTGCCACAGTGAGAGTCCCCGTCAGGGTGTCCAAGGCATACGACCGCAACACGCCATCCAGCAAATCCAGAATCGGCTGTATGCCATCGTCGCCGGGCCGCAAGAGCAGCACACCGGCATGCGAGCAGGGCGGGAAGGCCAGAATATCTGCAAATCCCTTGTCCGCGGTGATGAGGAACCGGCGCTCCCGCTGGACCGCCTCCCAGAGTTCAGCGTCCTTCCACCCGCCCATTCCCTGTTCCAGGACGGTAGAGGCGTCGTGACCGCGTTCACGCAACAGGCGCGCGGCGTCCCGGGGCAAGTCCTCATCCACTTTGACCAGCATGCAACCCCCGCTAGTGCGCCAAAGGCAGCAGGGTTTCCTCCTGCACAATCTCGGCGGCATAGGCGAACGCCGCCCCTATGTCCTCGTGCGTCAATTGCGGATATGCGTCAAGGATCACCTCCTCCGTCATCCCGTCGGCAAGACTTCCCAGGAGGATGCTCACCGGGATTCGTGTGCCCTTGACACATGCCGCCCCGTGATGGATTTCCGGGTCCATTGCAATCCGCTCACGCCAGTTTACTCTGTCCACGGTTGGTCTCCCGGCAGTTTGCCAGCCGTTTCGCGGCCGCGTTCCACTGCCTACTGAAGCATAACATGAGATCGGGCATGCGGCCAATAGGGTCTCGCCTTTTGTTTGGGAGATAAATGACTGGGTGATTTGAAATGGCGGTGGCGCGTCTTGGTTCCCGAAGGGAACAAATGTCAATAGCCGTGAGGTGAAACCTCCGGTACACTCCACATTCAACCCCAAGGGGTTGGAAAACGGGGCTTGACCGCCGCGCCACCGGAGGTTTCACCTCACGGCTACTCACATTGGTCCCTTCGCGACCGGAAGTTCTTCTCGGTCTGTTTACATTGGTCCCTTCGGGACCGAGAACTGTCCTCGGTTCGTATTACGCCGGTGTGTGTCGAAAGCAGCGTTGCCCGGATCGGTTATGTCCACGCCGGACCCGATAGGGCAAAGGAAGAAATTGACAACGGTCAATTGGGCATGGACAATGCACCGGGGCAGGCGTGGGACATAAAGGAGCCAACGTCATGAAAGAACAGATTTCGCGCAGGTCATTCATCAAACAGGTGTCGGCTGCGGGCATGGCCGCGCCGTTCATTTTTCCGCGCCTGAGTCTTGCGTCGCCGCCGTCCGGAAAGCTGCAGCACGCGGGCATCGGCGTGGGCGGGCAGGGCGCGTCGGACTTGGAATGCATCAACAGCAGCGGCAAGGTCAACGTCTACGCGCTGTGCGACATTGATGAGTTGACGCTGAAAAGGGCGGCACAGAAGTATCCGGGCGCCCGCCTGTACCGGGACTGGCGCGAGATGCTCCACAAGGAGGAGGGGCACATTGACTCGGTCAATGTGTCCACGCCGGACCACACGCACGCGCCCGCAGCAATGACCGCCATCCGGAAGGGCATGCACGTTTATTGCGAGAAGCCGCTCACCCATGAAGTGTACGAGGCGCGGCAACTGACGCTGGCCGCACGGAAGAAGGGCGTGGCCACGCAGATGGGCATCCAGATTCATGCCCATGACTTCTACCGCACGGCGGTCCAGTGGATGAAAGACGGCGCCATCGGCGGGGTGAAGGAGTGGCATTCGTGGTGCGCCGCGGTCTACACGACGGCGGACAAGAAACGGCCCGCGGATCAGGACCCCGTTCCGGCGCATGTCGCATGGGACATCTGGCTGGGTGTTGCGCCCAAGCGCCCGTTCGTAAAGGATGTCTACCATCCGTTCAAGTGGCGGTGCTGGCGCGATTTCGGCGGCGGCGCAACGGGCGATTTCGGCTGCCACATCTTCGACCCGGTCTTTACGGCCCTGGGCACCATGGCCCCGCTCACCATTTCGGCCGAGGCCGAATGCGTCAGTGAGGAGGTGTATCCCGCATGGTCGATCATCCGCTACAACTTCCCGGGCAACGCCATGACCGCCGGAAAGGAAATCCAGGGCACATGGATGGATGGAGAGAAAAGGCCCGACGTCGCATTGTCCCCCCACCTGCCGAAAGGCCATGAGCTTCCGCCCAGCGGCTCCATGATTATCGGCGAAGAGGGAACCCTGATTATCCCCCACGTGGGACCGCCCCATCTCTATCCTCTGGAAAAGTTCAAGGACTACCCCACACCCAAGTTCGAACCGAAAGACCACTACCACGAGTTCGTCGAGGCGGCGCTTGGCAATGGGAAAGCCGGGGCCAATTTCGACTTTGCGGGCCCCTTGGCGGAAACCGTGCTCCTTGGCAACGTGGCAAACCGTTTCCCGGGCAAAACGCTCGAATGGAACGCCGAGAAACTTGAGTTTGTCAACAACCGGGAAGCGAACGGGTATCTCCGGCGGCGCTATCGCGATGGCTGGCATGTGAGAGGCTTGTAGCCCGCATATCTCTCATCCGAACATTGCGACCGCAGCGAAACAGTTTATTGTTCGCTGTTTCCCCGCGCTGTTGGGATTGTCGTTACAAGAGATTGCTTCGTTCACAATGACGACGGGCTTGTATCGCCAGCGATACAAGCCCGTCGAGATCTATTGTCAGACCATCCTGCGGACAAGCATACCCGTCCAGAGGTCAGGATTCCAGCAGCCTCGTGTACCCCGGCTTGTAGGTCGGATAGCTGCCTCTGGCATCGGGCAGCACCGGCGGTTCCATGCCGTCATGGCAGTCCTCGGGTTTGGGCGCATAGGCAAAGTCGGACTTGTTGACCCGCTCCCAGGTGAGTTCCTCGCCGGTGTAGCAGGAGAGTTGCCCCATGATGCCGATCATGGTGCTGCGGACCATGTAGTCGCCCTTGTTGACGGGTTCGCCGGAGCGTATCGCCTTGAAGAGCTCGTCATGCTCGAGCTGGTAGGGGTCGCATCCCCCCCCCCAGCGCCACGCGTTTTCGCCCCAGATCTGGCAGTCCATGATGGACGCTTTGCCCTTGGTGCCAAGCACAATGCTGTTGGAGATGTTGTAGCATCCCTCGGTCGTCCGGCACAGGGCGTATATCCGGACGCCGTTCTCCATTTCGTACACGACGGAATGGTGGTCGAACACGTTGCCGTAGATCGGCGCCGTCATGGAAGAACGCCCGCCCATGCCGTGGCATTTGACCGGCGCGGCGTTGTGCAGCACCCAACTGGCGCGGTCGAGGTTGTGGACCAGCGACTGGGGAACGTCGTCCCCGGAAAGCCAGTTGAAGTGGTACTGCGTGCTGCACTGCCATTCCAATTCCGACATCCAGGGCTCGCGCTGCGTAATCTGGTACGGCGGACGCAGGAAGTTTTCCTCAATGGAGACCACGTCGCCGATGGCGCCGTCGTGTATCCGCTGAACGGTCTCGGCGTATCCGGTGTGATGCCGGCTCTGCAATCCGGAAGCCAGGCACAGTTTCTTCTCCTTCGCCAGTTCAGCCGCACGCGTCAAAAGCTTTATACCGGCGGGGTCAGCCCCATGGGGTTTCTCCACAAAGACATGCTTGCCGGCCTGGAGCGCCGCCATCGCATGGAACGGGTGGAATTTTGCCGCGTTGGCAATCAGCACCACGTCGGATGATTCGATGACGTGCTTGTAGCCGTCGAAACCCGCGAAACAGTGGTCGTCATCGACCATGACCTGGTCTTTCTTCTGTTCCCTGAGCTTGTCGCGCTTGTCCTTGATCCGGGGCATCAGGATGTCGCACATTGCAACCAGCCGTGCGCCGGGATCGGCGGTCAGTGCCTGTGCGGCGGCGCCGGTGCATCGGGGACCGCATCCGATCATGCCGACACGGATGATGTCGCTACCCGCCGCATGCGCGTTCTTTGCGATGAACTGGGCGCCCGAGACGGCGGCGGAGGCCGCCACAGCCGAACTCTTCAAGAAGTCACGCCGTGTTGAGCCGCCGTTCTTGTCTGATTCTGCTGCACTTTTCATGTTGTCTCCTTTATACGATGTGTTGTGCTTGCGCACATTGCCATTTCTTCACCTCGATGGCTCACACGATGCGAAATCCAATGGTGTCCATCTCGGATAGCATGTCTCTGAAAAGAGCAGACAATGCCTTGGACCGCAAGGCTGCCATCGGCACTCTGATTGCCCAAGAATAAGCGTTTTTGCAGATGCTGTCAACAATTCCTTGGCGTGGCCCCTGTTCCCCACAAATCCAGACTGTGTGGCGAGACGATTAGCCTCTTGCGAAACCAACGCATGCCGCCGCAGGCCATCGCCGACTGCGAGTACAGATTATCGGGAATTGCACGCTCATCCCGTCTTATTTGCGCAGTGCGGCCTCGCGCCCGGCAATGGCCTGGAGTTCCGCGTAAATCTGCCTTGCTTCCGCGACCCGCTGAAGCAGGGCCGGGCCCTGCTGGGCCAATTCGGTGATGGGACGGTTGTCGTCGGCCTTGCCTTCACTGTTGCGTCCCGCCCGGGCCTCGGCCACAATGTGCTCGACCTCGGCGAGGCTGGCTTCCCGCTTGCCGACAAGTTCGGAGACGCTGTCGTATTTCCAGAAGCGGAGCCCTTTTCTCACCACATAGACCGGCGTTGTGTGGGCGCGCGTGCCTTCGCGGCCTTCGGCCCGGGCCGCAATCCAGAATCCGTTGCCTGACGGAACGGTGAAGTCCGCCTCGAGGCTCGCTTGATCGGCCCGCTCTGATGTGATGGTCTTTATCGGAGTGCCATGGACGATGATTTCCAGTTTGGCGGGCACGTCGCGCCGCGCATCACCCCAGGCGCGCGCTTTCACCCGCAGGGGCCGGTCATCCGTGACGTTCACTTCCTCGCCGGGACGCGCGCCCTGGACCGTGAAGTCCAGCATGAGCCCGTTGGTCACGAAAGTGTTGCCCCGCCGGACCGCCTCGAACCAGCGGTCGGCCGTGAAATGCTTCTTGCCGACGTAAGCGTACACGCGCACTTCGCCCACACTGCCGCCCCAGGGCACGTCCGACCCGGCCGAGGCCGTCACCTTGAACCCGAGATTGAGGAAATCATAATAGAGGTCCGTGCCCAGTTTGGCGAACTGCAACACTTCGATGAAATCGATCTTCTCTTTTGGGATGTTGATGCTCATGTCGCGGTGCACCTGGAATATGCCCGAATTCGTGTGGGCATAGCCCGACAAGCCCCCCTGGCGGTGCACCTCGTCGAACACGGTGTCGTAAAGATAATACTGCTCCGTGTCGCGGACCATGCTTGTGATGTTCATCGCCAGTGTGTGGCCCAACTGCTCGTGCGTGCGCGGGCACTCCTGGCCCGGCGAGACGATGTAGCCCTTGTCCTCGACCCGGTACGCCTTGCCAAACCCGCGCTGCTCAAACCAGGTGCGGTAAATGTCGCCCATCTTGACCACGTTCGCCAGCCGCACATCCTCCGCCTGTATCCAACCCATCACCATCCCGGCGTCGCGGTCGCTCAGGATTTGCGTGTGGACGTGGTCGTCGCCCGAGTACCACCCGAGCTTGGCCATGTTGACCCAGCGTTCCGGCCGGTAGCTGCGCGCTACGGTCTGGTTGGATTCGACCTTCACGGTGTCCTGCACCGGCGCATGCTCCACGCCCCGCAGCACGGTCACGTCATACTCGCCCGGCGCCAGCGCCATTTGAAACGGTCCCGGGATGCACCAGTAGCGCGCGCCAAGCTTGCCCGGGATTGCCGCGCGCCGAAGCCCGCTGGCGCTCCCCTGCTTGTCAAACAGCAGCCCGAAGTCCAGCGCGTTGGCGGGATGCACTTCGGAGCCGTCCGTCTTCCACGCCAGCCGTATCATCGCGGGTGTGGGATCGCCGGTGTCGTCCGACAGAACCCGCAGGTCCAGCATGCCGTGCGCCATGGTGACGGTCTCGAACGGCACGGTCGTTTCCGCGTCACCGCCGCCGTTGAATTCAAACTCCAACGACGTGCGCCCCTGCGGCACCCGCTCCAACGCGGCCAGCACCCAGGCGGTGCCCTTCTCCTTCACGTCGATCGTGAACGACGTTTCCGCCTCGACCGACAGGTCAAACACGGGGGCCAGGCAACGCACGGGCCCGTCCCCATTTTCCACACGGAACAGGAAGGCCGCCGCGTCGCCGGGCAGATGCACGGGGGTCAGGGGCGTTGCCGTGACCGTCTGGTCCGTCATGCGGACGGCCTGCACGCGCGGACACGCCTGGAGCACTTCCAACAGCTTTTTCGACGCCGCCTCACGCTCTTCACGCGCCTCCTTCTTTTGCTCCTCGTCCGCGGAGGCTTTTCGGAAAATGCGTTCCGCTTCACGCAGGTCACGATGGACAGCGTCCAGCGCGTCGCGGTCGGCATTTTCACATAGGTACGCCTGGCGTTGCAGGAGGGCCGCGGCCATGCCGACGGCACCGGGCAACGGATCTGTTTCCTGCGCCGCGCAGATGCAGCTCAGGCTGAACACCAAGACAGCCATGCCGGAAATGACTTTCATCATCTTCATTGCCTCCCATGCTTGTCGTTGCGCGGTTCCCACTGGGCGCAACGAGCCTCTGTTATGCGGAACAGCGCGCCATCCTTGGACGGCTCGCGCAGGCCCTGCGTGTCGACGGCATGAAAATGGATGCCGGCGGCCCCCTCCATGGACACGGAGACCATCAAGGGCGTTTCTGTCCACAAGCCTGAATCCAGCGCAATCGTGCCGTCCACACCAAAGGCTTTTGGCATGCGCGCGAAATAGGCCAGGCGCAGCTCGTGCGGATGGGCTTCGATGCCCGGCTCGTCCTGCAGGTCCAGCACCGGGTCCTCCAGCGGTATCAGCAGGACCGCCTGTCCATTCACCGACAAGCGCAGCAGTTGCTCGGCCCGCGTTTGGACATCATTCAGATATGCCTCTTTCTCCCCCTTCGACACCTTTCCGTCCCCATCGCGATCCATGAGCCGGCGCTCGGCCAGCGACAAGTCGGCCGGGAAGCTGAATTGGATTCTAACATCGATGTTTTCGACCCCCACCGAAATGGACACACATTCGCGCACATACCGCTCAAGAGAAGTGTGCGCCAAGGCGCATGGCGACACGAAACACACCATCGCGAGCACCCAGCCCAAGGAGACGAACCGGCGGGCATGCGAATATGGTTCATTGGCGCAAATCATGATGAACATCCAGTAGAGCACAACTGCCATGCAGGCATCAGCGCCCAGCCGTTCTTTTGCTGGCGCCGGCACAATCCACCCGTTCTTGGCGCTGGAAAAGGTCCGGCCTTTCCGTCACACCAAACTGGATGGCCGTGGCGTGTTAACCTGCCACTTCTCTCATCGCCGCGCTCAGCGCAAGAATGCCCTGCGAAATATCGCCAACCCGGTCATCGCCCGCCTCACGCTCGAAGATGTAGCCGCCATCGAAGTCTGCCTCTGCCAGAATTCGGACGAATGCCACCCAGTCCACCTGGCCCGTGCCAACCACAACCTCCTCGCCCCATTGGCCTTTGACGGCCGTCCGCCGGGCATCCTTGACGTGGACCTGCCTCACGTGCGGCACCAGCAGGCGCAGTGCCGCAATGGGATTGTCCATGTCGTAGAGGATCATGTTGGCAGGGTCAAAATTCACCGCGACGTTCCCCGCGCCGCGTTTCTTCATTTCGCCCAGGAACGCGAGTAGCGTCGGCGCCGATTCCTGTCCGGTCTCAAGCAGCAGGGTGACGCCGTTGGCCCCGAACACTTCCGCAAGTGTCACAACACGGCGGCACAGTTTGTCAAAATCGGGGTTCGCGGGGTCATGGGGAAGGAAGCCGGCGTGCGCATTCGCGGAAGTCAGGCCCATCGCCTTGGCCGTCGCGGCGGTGGCGTGCGCCAACCGCAGATTCTCTTCCCAGTGTTCATCGGGAACGACGCCGCCCGTCCTGCGAATGGTCTCCGGCGTCGTGTAATCCTCGCCCACCGTCGAGTACATGCCGGACACGATGCTGATGCCCGACCCGGCCAGGATTTCCTGCACGCCGTCCCAGACGCACTGATCCCCGCGGTGGGGGGTGAGGCCAAGCTGCACCTTCTTGAGACCGAGCGCGGTCACTTTTTCCGCCAGGTCACGCGGCCCGGTGGCTTGAAGCGACCAACTGCAAACCCCAATTTGTTCTGTCGATTGAATCTTCACGTCAACGCTCCTCCGGTTTATAATGGCCAAGCCCGTCTTTTGACACGCCAGAGTGGGGTGCCCCGCATAATCATCAGATCCTCAAACAAGTATTGATTAGGCCGTTGCCGCAATTCAAACGCGATGGCAATGGTCCTGTCCCGCCGGGGAGCAAACCCCGCTGCTTGCGATTCGGGAGTGAAGTTTGCTCCAATTGAGCCGGTGTTTTTTCGAGTGGCTCAATCTGTGCCGCCGCACCACCAAGAAGAGTTTGGAACAGGATTGCCGCCGACATGGCCAGGAGGAATTGAGGATATGGACACCCATGACCGGAGGACCTTCCTAAGATATGCCGGGGCCGCCGTCGTTGGTGCGGGACTTCCAGGACCTGTCTTGGCGGCGGACAGCCATACGGCGCTTACCGGGGAAGGCATTCATGAACTCAGGGTCAACATTGACGCGACCGCCAATCCGCTTGTCTCCAGAACCTTTGCCGTTCTGAAGGATCGAATTGAGCAGCGCTGTTCGGTGAGGGTGGTGGAAGCCGGCACGGCGGCGGAAATCATCCTGACGGTGGATGACAGCCTGCCCCCTGACGCTTTCCGCATTGATCAGGCCGGTGAGGCGGTCCGCGTTTCCGGCGGGTCGCCGCGGGGTCTGCTCTACGGTGTTGGCAAGTTTCTCCGGACCAGCCGCTATGATGGGGCATTCCAGCCCTCGCCCTGGCGGGGGACATCGGTGCCGCGGGCTTCCCTGCGCGGCATGTACTTTGCGACCCACTTCCACAACTGGTACCACCAGGCCCCGGCGTCTGAGATATCCCGGTACATGGAGGATCTCGCGCTCTGGGGCGTAAACGCCGTCATGGTTGCCTTTCCGATGATCAACCTTCAGGACTGGAACGACCCGCAGGCGGAACCGGCCATGGCCATGGTGCGCCTGTATGCCAGGACGGCCAAGGATTTGGGACTCCAGTTTGCCACCGGCGTGGGCAACACGATGTTCATTGGCGCCCCGAAAAACATTCGGGCGACGCCGCTGCCCGACCCGACCCACCGGCGGGGGAACAGCGGACACCCCATTTGTCCGAGCAACCCCGAAGGCCACGCATACCTCATGGACAACACCCGGCGGCTCTTTGAGCGGCTGTCGGATATCGGTATCGATATCCTGTGCCACTGGCCCTATGACGAGGGCGGCTGCGCCTGCGAAAAGTGCATGCCCTGGGGCAGCAATGGCTATTTGAAACTTTCACGCGACCTGACCCAACTCGGCCGTTCCTATTTTCCGAACCTGAAGGCAGTCCTCAGCACTTGGATGTTCGACACGCCGCCGGAGGGCGAGTGGCAGGGACTGACGGATGCCCTGGCTCGGGAGAACGGATGGTTGGACTACATCCTTGCCGATGCGCATGAGGACTTTCCCCGCTATCCGCTGGATGTCTGCGTGCCCGGCAATCTGCCGCTGCTCAACTTTCCGGAAATCAGCATGTGGGGCAACTGGCCCTGGGGCGGTTTTGGCGCCCATCCGCTGCCAGCCCGCTTTCAGCGGCTGTGGGACCAGGTTAAGCCGGTGGTGCAGGGGGGATTTCCCTACAGTGAGGGCATCTACGAAGACATGAACAAGGCTGTTGTCGCCCAGTTCTACTGGGACCGGGACCGAAGTGCGCGGTCAACGCTCGAAGAGTATATCGCATACGAATTCGGTTCGGGCGTCACGCAGGACGTCCTGGCCGTCATTGACATTCTTGAGACCACGACGGGGACCGCCTTTCGGAAAGAGCCCGTGGACACCGACGCGGTGCGGCATGCCTGTCAATTGGCGGAAGCCGTGGACGCCCGTCTGCCCGGTTGGGCCAGGCAGAACTGGCGGTGGGAAATCCTCCGCCTGCGCACGGTGCTTGACCGCGAACGTTTCGCCGGCGAAGGATTGGAGACGCCCGCGGCGGAAGCCGCCATGGTCCGTCTGATGGAGATTTACCACTGCCAGATGGAAACGGATGATCCCTATCATCACCGCGTTCGTCCCCCGCTGCGCCGGGCCGTGTCCCGTGCCGGTGAATCTTAAGCGCCGGCACCCCGCGTTACCCGCGTTCGCGGGCAGTACGGCAAACGCAAGGGTTCACACCGCCGGCGTGGCGAGCCGAATCCAGTCCCGCGTGAGTGCGCCAAGGATTTCCGGAAGGGGTTCGGGCCCATTCTGGAGTGCACCCTTGGGGCGTCCCTCGTTGTCATGCCAATAGGCGAAATCGAGCGGCGTTTCGAATTGGAGGGAAAGATTCCCGCTGGTGAACTGTTTCAGCCCGCCTGCCGCAAGGGCCTCAATCTGGCCGTCGGCGGTGAAGCGAACGGCCAGAACGCCCCGCGCCTCCGCCGTAATCTTCTGGCCGGACACGTCGAAAGCCCCCATAATTGGGTCGCCGGCCGCATCCTTATTGCCGGACAGGAAGACTTCCGTGCCGTCTGTGAGCCGAACGTGGCCTTCACGACCAGGACAGGCCGTCTTGTTGCAAAGATGCTGCGTCGCGGGGGTGAAGGGAACGCCGCCGCGCTTGCGCAGGGATACTATGGCCCTGGCCGCCGCATCGGCGCTGTCGCCGCATTCCACCATGAACGGGGGAAGCGCCGCCGCGCCGCTGAAGTCTTCGGCGCTAAAATCCCGTGTCCAAGCACCGACGCGGAACAGTGCAGTGGCCGTAACCGTTGCCTTGTTAAAGAACGCCGCCGTTTCCGACTGCTCAAACTCGGGGTGATAAAGCACCGCGGCGGCATAGCGTTGCCGGCCATAGGTGACGGCGCCGTCCGCGGCAATCTTGAGTGCCCCGGATTCTATTTCACTGGTGGGAATCAGGTCGGCGTAATACCCCGCCTGCCAGAGCGCATCCGTCACGTCGAGGCCAACATCGTCATAGGCCGGTCCGGCCCAATTCATGGCGCAGGCGTGGCCAAAGACCACCGCGACGGGACAGTCAATGGGGGCGCGTGTAATCAACTGAAGGAGACGGATGCGGCTTTCCCCCGCCACGATATCGGGCGCGAGTAGTTTCCCACTTCGGGCGATGCTGTCCATGCTTTCCGGCGCCGGGTAGATGGGGTGATAGTTGATCCGTCCTCCGCCCAGAGCGTGCGTCCAAAGACTCTCGCGGTACTTGTCCGCGTCGGTGGAATAGTACTGGTTGTACCAGATGCTGCTGCCCCACTTCTTGGCCAGGGCGGTTCGTACGGCAAAGGGCGTCTCCTCATCGGTCTGGCCCCAGTCCCGCTTGGCGGCCCACCAGTCCAGCCCGTTCTTCTTGAACTCGGACGGGCCGGGATAGGACCACCACGTCGGGTGTGTCACCACGGCGGCGTTCGGGCCGAAGAATTCTTTCGCGAGGTTGTAGTAGTGCTCCTCAATGGCCGCGTTGCGCCCGCGCGAGGTCTTGAGCAGCACGTTGATGGCCGCCTGGCGTTCACGCTCACGGCCCCGTTCGCCCGCGTGCATCAGCAGGCAGTCGCGCACCATGTCGCGTCCACCCGTCACCTCGGCATAGGCCTTGGCGCGAAAGGACGAGAACCAGAAATCGTTCTTGGCCGGACATCCTCCGGGACAGGGCGGAAATCCCCACTCGTCCTTCATGAGCCCCGAAAGCGCCACATCGGCGTACCGCTCCACGATGGCGCGTTGAAAGTCGAGCAGGTGCGGCGCGTACACGTCCGGCGTCAGCAGGGCGAACGCGGCCATAACGCAGGCGGTGCGCCCGCCGGTCGATGCGTCGCAGGGAATGCCGACGCGAACCTCATTTTCGGATGCGACCTTCACAACACAACGCGCCGTGATGTCCTGGACGGAGTCCGGCAGAATCCCCCCTTCTCCCACGGCATAGGCATAGACCCGCACCAAACGCCCGGAAAGCGGGACGTAGGGCGTGGTGTTGCCCGTCATGTGGTCGGTGAGTGTGTCCGGCTGAATGGCAAATTCCACTTCGCCCGACGCCTCCAGGGGCACGGTCCGCAGCCGGAGCATTTCCTGCTGTTCATCGGGATACTGATTTCGAAACGCCTCGCGGGCCAGACGGAGGTCCAGATCAAGGGCTATCTTGAGGCCACGTTCGCGTGCATAGGCCACGGCTGCCTTCACCTGGTCATGAAAGGCCGGTTCGCTGACCTCGCGGCGGTTGACGCGGAAACTCGTGGTGAGGAGGTCGTAGGGGGAGTGTTCGGCAAACAGGTCCACATACTTCTTGTACCCGTCCGGTACCAGAAAGTCGTCGCTGCAAAACCACGCCCCGATGGTGGGCTGAACGCCGTCCGGCAGTCCAAACGCGGTGGAAGCCATCGCATGGCGACCGGCGAACATGCCCGCCACGGCAATGAGCAGCACAACCCCCGCAGGAAGAAGACGCGCTTTCGGATACATGACGCAATGTACTCCAGCGTTAGAGTGACCATCTTGGCTGCCGTGTTCTTTTTTCACCCGCGCCAGGGACACTCGACATCTTCATTATGTGGTCACCCATCCCCCTTTTCAACAAACCACGGAGAGAAGTGATTCGGACAGGAGGGGGGGCGTTTCTTCTTCACAATCTTCGGCGGCACCATGACGCTGTGGGGACACCCATCTCTTTGAGCATGATGTCTTACTAGAGATATCCCAGGGCTTGCAGGGAACGCATCTCCTCTTGGCTAAGGCAGTCCTTCCCCTCTTCGCGAATGCCCAGTTGCTCTGTCAGCCGGGAGTCCGCGGCCTGGGCGTCGTTGAGCAGTTGGCGGCCTTTTTCAAGATTCAGGGGATCTTGACCGGCCAGGGAACACCGTTCTTCAGGGTCTTCCTTGAGGTTGAACAGCATCTCATGCCCGGAGAGCGCCTCCCGGACATACTTCATCCCGCCGAAGATGACGCTTTCCATATGGCCGTAGAAGAGACAGGCACCGCTGAACACGGGCTGTTCGGTGTATGCGGCCCGCCGGTCGCGGAGCAGCGGGGAAAGCGGCGGCAGCAGAATTCCCCGGGCATCCGGCGCGACTCCGCACAGGTCCAATACGGTGGGCATGATGGCCTGCAGGGACACTCCGGTGTCTATTGTTGCGCCGGTGTGGCCGCCGGGCAGTTTGACCAGCAAAGGGACACGAATCAATTCGTTGTACAGCGTGTGTCCGTGCTCAAAGCGATCATGGTCCCAAAACTCCTCACCGTGATCTGAAGTGAGCACAATGAGGGTGTCGTCGTAGATTCCCAGTTCCCGAAGGGAGTCGAGCAGGCGGCCAACCTGGGCATCCACATAACGAACCTCGCCGTCGTAAAGCGCCCGCACCCAATTCCGCTCCCCGGCGGTTCTGGCTGCGGTTCCCATGCGCACAGCCTTGTTCGCAGTGAAAGATCTGCCCATTTTGCGCTGGGCGGGGTCGGTGGGCTGGAATTCTTTGGGGGGGGTGTATGGCGTATGCAGGTCATAATAGTGAACCCAAAAGAAGAAATCCTGCTGCGCATGGCCCTTAACCCATTCAATTGTCTGGTCCGTCAACTGGGCCGCGTCAGGTTTTCGGCTGCCGCAAAGGTCCAGCAGATTGTGCGCCAGGCCAACTTCAAAATTCTTGACCACGAACCTGTTTTCCGGAAACCAACGATACTCCTGGAATCCCCGGTCAAGCTGGCTGCCCGGCAAAAGCACGGAATTCAAACCGCAGGCCCCCGTGCGGTATCCGGCATTTTCCATCGCCCCGGCCATTGTGGGGATTTCCTTTGGTAACACATTTCTGCCGTCCCCGAGCTGATGGATGCGCGGCGCCAACCCGGTCAGGATGGTCGTCACGGAAGGACAGGTCCAGGGCGCACCGCTGAAGGCGTTTGTGAACACCGCACTGTCGCGGGCAAACTGGTCAATATGGGGACTGCTGGCAGCATTGGCGTTGTAAGGTCCCAGACTGTCCTGGCGCAGGGTGTCTATCGTGATCAGAATGACGTGTTTGACCGGGTGGTCCGGGGTGGAATCTTTTTTCGCCGGCACTTGGGAGGAGGGCCGGTTGGAAAGGGCCGTCGGCAGCGGAGCAAAAACCACGACTGCAAGGGCCACCAATAAAGCGTCAAGGCGCCGCGGTGTCCCGCCAAACCGCCGGAGAACCAACCCTGACACTGTCGCGGCCGCGGCCGCAGTTCCCCAGAAGACCGTGCATTGCATATGCGGAAGGCAGATATTCCTTGCCCAAACGGCCATTGCGGTTCCCATGAACAGTGCGGCGGAAAGGACAAACGCGCGCGGGGTGGGGTTTATGGGCCGGACACTGCGGGAGATCTTTCCCAGAATAAGACTGCCGAGAACGGCCAGGAAGAGCGCAAAGCAGGCAAAAAACTTCATCATCACGGGCCAGCATGACGCATCGTGTGCCGCATAGGACAAGGGCACATCCAGCACAACAACCAGCCCGTCGAACAGCATGAAAAAAACGAGTATGAAAAAAAGTGCGAGACCGGACCGAACCCCACCAAGCCACACCATGAAGAACCAAATCAGCAGCCACGCGGCCACTGTGGCGATTAGCATGATTCCGCACGTGTTTGAAAAGAGGCCGAAGAATGCGCTGAACGGCAGGGAAGGATCGGCGCCCTGGGTTGAGAAATAGCCTATAGCCTCAATGGAAGCGATGCTTACGCTCGCCAGAAAACACCACGCGAGCACACGCATCATGGAGAGACAAACGCGAATTGCCACTGAGAAGTCTCCTCTTCCGGGTATGGCCTGGCAGGGTCGGATTCATTCGTTGTTTAAGCACGTCTCTGCCAAGGATCCCCAGACACACATGTCAGGATTTCGTTTTCACACTTCGTCAACCCGCCGCCATCCGAACCTTTCACGGTGTTCGAATTGAAGGGTCACGGCGTATGCCAACCGAACCGTTCCCCGGCACAGTCAGCAATGTCATCGCGCCAATCATGCCCGGCGATCATTACAGCAGCCCATGCAGGAAGATGAAGTTTTCTTAATCTTTGCGCGTCTTGCCGCCCAGGAGATGCGGCGACTCACGTTCTGGGTCCAGAGGGAGAGTTGGCACAGGGGGAGGACCGGACGGGTGCCCTCATCCGGCCTTGTCTGCCATCCTCGCCCCCGGCAACCGACCGCTCCCAGCGTCCAGTGTGCGCGGTTCCTGTTCGTAAAGTTTCGGAGTTGATCCTCCGCCGCATTTGTCCTGTCTTGATTCAGATCCGCAATTCGGCTGGAAATCCCGGTAGGTCGAGGAACTGGACGATCCTGCTTTTCGCAACACCCAACTCTTCCGAGAAGGTCCCGCCCTTGTCCCAAGAATGGCCCTGTTTGACTTGGCAACGCTGGTCAATCCATTGGGCGATTGGGACGGAATTGACACGGGACAGGACTCGACGCTTTAAGTTGGACGTAAAGCTGAACTGGCCGAAGAAACACTGAATCAAGCCGCAAGCGGAAGCCGTTCATTTCGCCCATGGCCGTCCACTTTACCCCCTGTCACACGGGTGTGTTTTCCGTTGACAGATATGGCGGACATGCCCCGAATGGCACCGGCCCCTTCCTGTGGCTGGGTTGACCGGAAAACGCATCCATTCTTTCCGGTCACTTCCCTATACAATACAAATGCGCGGCCGTCCGAACGTACAGTCGCTCCTCCTCAACTGCAAATGACGCGATACAAGGCTCATCTAGGTGGTTTTCTGCCCGCTTGCAGAAAGTTCCATCGCATGAAATCACGGAGACGAAGCCGGTCGTGCTGCAAAACAACACGGTGTCCCCCGCGGCCACCACCGACGACATGTACTTGCCGGGCAGGGACTGTGACCACTGGATTGCCCCCGTTTTTGCGTCAATGCAATGGCTGTCGCCATTGTCCGAGACAAGGAAGAGAAGGTTGTTTGAGATGACCGGAGATGAGCAATTGCAGAATTTGGACTTTCTCACGGTCTTCCAGACAACAGGCTCCGAACCGTCCGCAAGGTTCCGCAACGAGAGGGCCACAACCCAGTTTCTGCTGGTAAAATAGGCGCACTCGCTGTCACACAACATGGTGGCCACCTGATCTCCAAAGTCTGTTTCGGCAGCGTATTGCCACACCAACCCCCCGCTTGCGGCATCGTACGCGGCAAGTGTGCTTGAGCGCCACAGCAGCAGCAGCGTCTTGCCGTCCACTCTCCTGACAACCGGAGTGCGGCTGCATCCACTGGAACTGAAGTTCGCGTCCAGCGCCGTTTTCCACACAGTGTGCCCCGTGTCCGCATCGAGCGCGCACAGGTATGCCTGCCTGTTGCTGTCGCAATAGACGATGCACTTGCCGTCAACCACGACCGGTGACGCCCCCGCCCCATAGAAGCCGTTGAACGCAAGCTCCGTGTTTGTCCATAAGAGCCGGCCCCGCGCATCCGCGGCCATCGCACCGGCGTTCCCGAAATAGGCGTACACATTTCCGTCCTGCAGACATGGCGTGGGCGTTGCGTTTGAATTGGATGCGTGCGTGTTGTCCGGCGGCCCCGGCAGCCCTTCACACAACCATTTCACGTGGCCGTCAGACTTGTCGATGCACATTATGGCACGGATAAACTGACTTTGCGCGTCAAGACCGTTTGAGGCGACAAAGTACATTGTCCCGAGCAGTATCAACAGGATGCATCCCGGCCAGGAAAATTGATCTTGCTTCCCCGAGTTGCGGAAGCGCACCGCCGTTCCGGCACTGACTGCAAGGGACACCGCGAGAAAGGCCAGCACAACATAGGCCCTTCCGTTCAAGAACGGGTCCGGGCTTCCCCAATGGTAGGCGAGAAAGGGTGAAATGCGAATTAGCTGCAGCACGCATGTCACTGCCAGACAGCTCGCCAGCATTGTCGCGCCAAGCACCCTGCATCCATCAAGCAGGGCGGCGCGTTCCTCCTTTGCCCTTAGCCGCAGCGACCCGGCGCACACGCAGAACAAGGCAGCCGAGGCACCCCACCAGGCCGCCGTGGACGGCGGCTCGCTGTACACTTCGCTGTGGGACGCATTCCTGAAGGCATAGTAAAGCGAAACACACACGAACACCACCCCCAACAGCAGGAACGATGAAATGAAAGAGAGGCTCCGTTGTGAAAGCAAACGCAATGCGCCGCGATCCGACCGTGATACGTCTCCAGAGAGCCAAAACAGGATGCCGCCACAACTTTGTCTGTTTGCAAGAACGCCCGCCAACAGTGTTGCGCCGAGAATGGCCGGCCCGGCAAGAAAGAAACTTGTCATGATGGACGTTTCCGACAGGACTCCGGAGCGGTACACATGCTCCTTGCTGGGAAGACCGAGAATCACAAAGGCCGAAAAAAACAGGGCAGCAAGACCCAACAGCCCGCGGAGCCGCCGCCAGCGCGACACATGCCAAACCGCCAGAGTCAGGCAAAGCGTTGCCACAAGCGTCCCGGTCAGCCATGCGCGCACGGGGCATCTGGAATAATCAAACAAATTGTCGCCCACCAGCACGCACACACTCAGGCCCGTCAACAACACGCCGTAGCTGACCCGGCGAATGAATTCGCCTTTCTCCCGGAGCCCCTGGAACAGGCTGGGTGCTTTGAAAAATTGGCCGCTTAGGAACATGGAAACGAGCGCGAAGAGAATGGTCACGGAGATGAGGTGGAGGGAAAGCCCCAGCCAGGCTGTTCGACTTGTCGCATACGCTGTCGTCAGAAAGACGGCATCCTCCGAGGTTACAGGGGATGAATGGCCGGTCCCGGGCGGTGAGCAACGCCATATTACCGCCTGCTTGCCGGACCAATTCAAAGGCAGCCGCGCAGAAGTTTGACATCCCTGCTTCTCGCCGCCGCGCCACCCGCACCAAGATGCCTGATCTGCGGCAAAGGCGGGTGCTGCACAACACACACACGCCAGGAGACCAACGGCACACAGGGCAACCATGACGCTGCGGTGAAGCCGTCGGCCAAGGCCAGTGACGGTTGGACCTGAACTCCGCCGGCATGAGTCTTGACCGGCTGGTTCCTTCGCATGATATACCCGCACAGTCAACTGCATGTTGTGGCACCCTTTTCGCTGTAACTGCAACATTGGCGGATCGTCAGTCCAACCGCAGCTCAGTCATGGCGGCACAGCGTGCGGGGCTCGGGTACGGTTGTATCCATTGCGTTCAAGCAATGATGAAATCGGGAGCCCTCCGGCAAGGCCCTAACCTGTTGCCGTGAGCCCCCCAAAGGCCAATCCGCCGACCGGGGACCATTTTGCACACGTCTCCCTCGCACTCCGCCTCTTCCCGCTGCGCGGACTTTTCGAAGGAACAGGTTAACCTTCCCAGTGACACCCAACCTGGTTCAGCGCGTTCTACCCTTGGTTCATTATTCACCCTGGAAAAGGCCAAGACTCTGCAAGCCGCGCAGCAGATCAGACCGTCTAACAGTTGCAATGATATGACTTCCCGTGTTTTTTGTCAAGTGATATAGTTCACGGAGAACAGCATCCAACCCTGCTTACCTGAAACACTGCGACGGTGCGGATGCATGTTTCATGTCTTGGGCCCTGGTGTTCCGCCATCGCCTGCTTCCAAGAGTGTTCCTTGGTCGGGCGTGGATGGGTCAATCCCGTTGCCGCTTCGGGCCTGCAACTTTCCGCAGCACGAACCGTAACGGATGCACCACTTGAAACGCTGCCATTCTGAACCCATAACCCAGGGTTGCGGGCCGCGTGGCCAGCGTGATCCGCCCCGCGCGGATCGCCTCTATAACACAGGCCACGGTGGCCTCTTCCGCGTCAATCCACGAAAAGGTGGTGTCCACATAGGGCAGCATGTGGTTGTCAGAAGACCCAAGCAACGGAAGGCCATATTGCGCGGCCACGCGTGCCGCCTTCCGGTTGAAGTCCAATCCGCGAAAATAGAAAGAGCAACATTCCACGGCATCGAAGAGATCGATGTTCTCGATCAACTTCTGTCCCAGCGCGGCGTGGCTCGGATAGAAGGGGTGCGGCGCGATAATGGCGGCATCCCGCCGGCCAAGTGACCGCAGCTCCGCGAACGATCGCGCCGACATTTGCCGTTCATCAGGATTAAGAACAAGAACATGCTTTCCCTCAATGCGCAGTTCGGCTCCCGGCACCAACAGGACGCCGCGTTCGCGCGCGTAATCGGCGGTTGACTGCCGAAAAGTCAGATGCTCGTGTCCCGTGATTGCAAGGACGCGGTATCCGCGCTCAGCCACGGCATCAATCAACTCTTCCGACGAGTAGTCAATCCTGTCGACACGGTCATCGCATGAGTGCGTGTGGAGATCGGCCTTTAGTCGAATCATTCGGCGAACCCCGGTGCAGCATCGTTGACTGAAAACATTTCCACGTGATCGTTCAATGGCGGTTCCCACGCCGTTTTGATCATGCCGGTCATCCGCCATGTTGCCAATTGTAATCGTATCGCATGAGGACTGCAATTCCCCGAATTGCCTCACAATAAATCTACCTGAGCGGGCTTCGTTGCCTCATGATGAGAATCTACCCGAAAGGCGGGATTATTCTATCCTCCAAGAAAAGTTTGGAGGCAGGCCATGAGGTTAACCATGAAGACACGCAAGGAAGTTACCGGCTCGATGTGTGAACGGTATCGCAAGGCAGACAAAGGCGGGAAGATGCAGCTCTTGAACAAGTTTGTGGAGATGACCGGGTATAACCGGCATTACGCGGCCTGGCTGCTGCGCAACCACGGCAGGAAGGTGAGGATTGGCCCGCGACTGGCCGTGCAGGGGGATGTGCGCCTGCGGCTACGCCCGCAGCGTGCGCGCAACTATGACGACGAGGTGTTCAGTGCGCTCAAAAAGGTGTGGGAGATCCTCGACTTCATCAGCAGCAGGCGCCTGGTCGCGGCGCTGCCGGAGGTGGTGCCCAAACTGGTGGCGTGCCGGGAACTGCGGATCAACAAGTCCGTCCAGAAGCGGCTGCTGGCGATCAGCCATGCCACCGTCGACCGGCTGCTCAAGCCCGAACGGGAAAAGCACACCATCAAGAGACGCGCGACCACCAAGCCCGGCACGCTGCTCAAGCACCAGGTTCCGATCCGGACCTTCTCCGACTGGGATGACGCGGAACCGGGATTCCTGGAGATGGACCTGGTCGGCCATGACGGCGGCCGGGCCGAGGGCGACTACTGCTTCACCCTGGACATGACCGATGTCGCCACCGGATGGGCCGAGCAGGCCGCCGTGCCAAACAAGGCCCAAAAATGGGTCTTTGAAGCCCTTGAGGAACTGTGCAAACGCCTGCCGTTCACGGTCCGCGGGCTCGACTCGGACAACGGCAGCGAGTTCATCAACCACCACATGGTCGCCTACTGCGCACAGCAGCAAATCACCTTCACCCGCAGCCGGCCCTGGCGCAAGAACGACAACTGCTACGTCGAGCAGAAAAACTGGTCCGTCGTCCGCCGGCACGTCGGCTATGCCCGCCACGACACCCCCGAGGCCTGCCGCCTGCTCAACGAGCTGTACCAGGTCCTGCGCGATTACAACAACTTCTTCCTGCCCTCGATGAAGCTCACGGAGAAAGTCCGTGACGGGGCCAAAGTGACAAAGCGGTATGACACCCCCCAAACCCCCTACAAGCGCGTCCTGGAGTCCAAAGAGATTCCCAAAACCGTCAAGGAGCGACTCAAACGGCACTACGCCCAACTCAATCCCGCCAAGCTCAAACGGCAGATCGAGAAACTCCAGAAACGGTTGCACGGCCAAGTCGCGCCCAACCACACAAAGGAGTCGGCAGCATGAATGGGTTTAACGCATTCATGCCGATCCGATGGACAAAAGAGGCGGGAACGCTCGCGGCGCTCCCGCCCATCGTCTCGGCCCCTGAGTCGGCGCTCGGGTCGCACCCCTGCGTTGCCCTATCCTCCGCTCAGGTCAACTCCATTTTAACCAAAACCGCGCTCTTCCTCTCGGGTAGATT
>CAIXUF010001044.1 GCA_903922535.1 Candidatus Hydrogenedentota bacterium | reverse complement strand
GATAGTCAAATGGTCATCGATTTCGCTGGGCGTGCTGCTGGCGCTGCTCGTGGTGGCGGTGCTGGGGGTGCTGAGCCCGGGGCTGTACAACCGTTTCTCCTATTTCCCCAAGGAGAAGGCGGCATGGCAGCAGCTTGCCAAGACCCGCGTGGAGGTGACGGTCAACACCGGCTGGAATGAATACAAGGGCAGCATCCACAGCCATTCCGAGCTGTCGCATGATTCGAAGGCGCCGCTTCCTGACATCCAGAAGGCGCTGAAAAGCATCGGGTCGAATTTCATCATGATGAGCGACCATTATGTGAACGGCAAGGCGGACTACTCGCTGGGCTGGAAGGGCGACCACGACGGGGTGCTGTTCATCCGGGGCTTTGAAATGGACGGCGGCCTTATGCCCTGGGGTCTGCCCGACTCGGCGGTTTTCGACGCCAAGGACGAAGTGCGGGCGGAAGCGAAGAAGGTCAAGGAACTGGGCGGCATCGTGGCCTATGCCCATTGCGAGGAGGAGCGGGACTGGGACGTGCCCGAGCTTCAGGCGATGGAGATCTACAACATCCACGCGACCATGCTCAAGCACAAAACCGAGAAGATGGTCTTGTGGAAGACGCTTGCGACCGTGCTGACCTGCTACAACGGATACGCCGACCAGTGCTTCTACACCCTCTTCGAGCGGCCCGACCAGGTGCTGCGCAAATGGGATGATCTGAACATCTCCCGGCACATGTCGGGCTTCGCGGGCAACGACACGCACCAGAACGCGGGCCTGAAGGCGCTGTACCTGCCTGACGGCAACATGCTCCTGAGCGACACGGGGCACAGCTTTGACAACAAGGAACAGGCGCATGAGATCGAGCTGAACGCGCTCACGCGGGGGCTGCTGCGGGCCGTGTACGGGCCGCTGGAACCCAACAAGCAGATCTTCCGCTATGACCTGGACAATTACGTGCGCTCCGCACTGTACGTGCGCACGCACCTGCTGGCGAAGAACCTCACGGAGACGGATTTGGTGGAGGCGCTGCGCGCAGGGCGCGGATTTGTCTCCTTTGACATGGTCGCCGACGGAACCGGGTTCGTTTTCATGGCGCAGGGCGCGCAAAACAAGGCGGTGATGGGCGAATCCATCAAGATGGAGCCCGGGCTCACGCTGAAGGCCTACTCGCCCTGCAAGGGCAGGTTCGTTCTCATGCGCAACGGCATCAAGGTGGACGAGCAGGAAGGCCGGGAGTACAGCTTCCCGCCCAAGGAGAGGGGCAAGTACCGTCTGGAGGTTTACCTGAAGGTGCTTGACAAGGATCAGTTGTGGTTGATGACCAATCCCATCGAGATTACGAACTGATTATCCTGAGACCGCCGACATGGGCCGCAGCCGCGTGGTTGCGGCCCTTTTTTGTACTGTCGCGGCAACACCTATGTGGCATCGAACGCAGTGAGGGATCTTGTTCGTGTGCAGATGGCCTTTTGGAAACAAGATCTTCACGTCACGGTGCCGCCTTCAGGACGACAAGCGCGCTTGGTTCCGCGCAGCGTTCCCGAAGGGGACAGATGCTTCACGACAGCCCCGTCAGGAGGCCCTTCATCGCCGGATACAGCTCGCTGTACTTCGCGTGCATTTCGCGGTACTGGATGTGGCGGGTCATGTCAGGCTCGAAGACGCGATCGCGGGCGACGAACCGGGCGACGCCTTCGGCGGGGCTGCTGAAGACGCCGGTGGCGCAGCCGGCGAGGATGGCGGCGCCGAGCGCGCCGCATTCGGTGATTTTGGGGCGCGCAAAGGGGACACCGTAGATGTCGGCCTTGATCTGGAGCCATTCGGCGGACTTGGCGCCGCCGCCGGTGGCGATGAATTCGGACATGTCGATGCCGAGGCCGCGGAGCGCGTCGAGACTTTCGACAAAGTAGAATGCCGCACCCTCGATGACGGCCTTGAGGATTTCGCCGCGTTCGGTGCTGGTGCGCAGACCCGCGATGACGCCTGCCGAGTCGGTGATGAAGTCGGGCGCGCCGGTCATCTCGAAATGGGGCAACACGAGCAGGCGCGTCGGCGCGTCCGGCATTTCGCGCATGAGCGCGCCGTAGACATCCCCGCCCTGCAGGCCGGGTGCGAAAGTGTCGCGGAACCATTTCACCAGTGAGCCGCTCTGGTTGTAGAGGAACGACAGGTAGAGGCCGGGCAGGACGTGGTGCTCCACATTGAGCCCGAGCGGGAGCATGGTGGCGGCCGGAGGGATGCCGTTGTAGACGGGGGTGATGCACTCGACGGTGCCCATGCCGCAGACCGCCTTGCCGCCGCTGCAAATGCCCGCGCCCAGCGCGCCGCAGCATTGATCGTGCGCGCCGACGACGATCTTCACACCCGCGGGCAGGCCCAGTTCGGCGGCGATGTCGGCGCGCACCTCACCCGCCACCGTGCCGCTGGGCACGGGCCGGGGCAGCCGCTCGGCATCGATGCCGGACCATGCCAGCAATGGTTCCGACCAGACTTCCTTGCGAATGTCGAAGAGCAGCGTGCGGTTGGCCAGCGCATGGCTGGTCACGGCTTCTCCGCCAAGCATGAACGACACCAGGTCGCCCCAGAGCAGAAATTTCCAGGCGCTGTTGAACAGCGCGGGATCGTTGTCGCGCAGCCACAGCAGTTTGGGCAACGAGTAATTTGGACCGGGAATGTTGGGGTTGATCTCGTAGAAGGCCTCGCGGCCAAATTCGGCCGCCAAGCGCCGCGCGTGCTCCGCCCCGCGAATGTCCACCTGCAGGATGCTGTTCCCCAGCACCTGCCCGTCGCGGCCGACGGGTGTCATGGCCTCGCCCATGGAACTGATGGACAGCGCCGCAACGGGGTCGTGGGAAGTCTGTGCCGCGACTTCAGCGATGACCTCCCGAACCCGCGCCAGCACAAGGCGGCTGTCCAACTCCGCCCAGCCCGGCCGCGGATACACCGTGGGATATTCGCGGTGCGCCGACGCGATGCACCCGCCCTCAACACCATACGCAGCCGTTTTGCAGCCGCTCGTGCCGACATCAATTCCAAGAAGACTCATAATGCGCGAACCCCATGTGTGAAGTTGCATTTAGCATACGTGGAAACGCTGTTTGGCACAACATGAATATGCGGAGGTTGACACACAAAGAGCCTGGCGCAGCCTTTGGCCGAGACAAGAGACCAAAGAGTGGAACCACGGAACACCTGGAGCAGCAGAGCCGCAACTAAAAGGAGGGTCTCGGGTCTTGGGTCTGGGGTCTAGTGAGGCGAGAGGAGAAAATAGTAGTGCGGAATAATGCAGACTGTGTACCTCTGTGCCCTCTGTGGTGCGTATCCTTGAAGCGGAAAGACTTGCGGGGATGCCAGCATAAGAATCATCGAAAAGATCGATGAAGTTGGCGGACAGTAGTACGAATCGGCACGGAAAGAAAGACGGGCCAGACGCAGGGGTTGTGCAAGAAGTTTCTTTGTGATCCATGCGGTCAGCACAGGCAGAAATCTGACCGCAAGGATCACAAAGAACGCAAAGAGAGAGACGGCTACTATCCGGTTTGCACAAAGCGAGTTACCGGTGACCGGCCCCAAGAAGAAGGACGAAAAGGACCTAAGGGACGGAAGGGACGAATGCAATCCACACGGCCGGGGTGAGGGTTGACAGGATTTGTTGGGTCCTTCAAGTCCCTTTCGTCCCTTGTCATGGAGAAGCGGCGCAGTTTCCAGGTCGTACAAAGGAGGAAAAGTGGACGCGCTGTCGTTGCGAGGCATGCGTCTTGGCCGTTCCCGAAAGAAGAAGCGGGACAGACGTTTCCGTCTGCCCCGCTTTTTGAACACGAAGTTCGGCGCCTACTTCAGCACGCACAAGTCCTTCCACAGGATGCCGTCCGCGCCGCCGGTGTGAAGCTGGAGGGCGAAGAATCCCTCGGACAGCAACTGCTTTTCATCGACGAGGTCAAGCACGCGCATGCCGTTGACCCAGGTGGTCACGTGGTTGCCGATGGAGCGGATCTCAATCTCGTTCCAGTCGGTGCGGCGCAGGACCATGGCGGCGGCGACGTTCGGGTCCGGTTTTACCAGCCAGCCGCGCTTGTAGCTCTCATACACCCAGCCGGTGGGCGACGGATAATCCGGTGCGACCTCGCCCTGCAGGCCCGAAATGATCGGATAGCCGTCGTCTTTCAGTGTGATGGACGAATGGTAGAACAGGCCGTAGTTGCCGTTGCCGAGCATTTTGAAACCGCCGCGCACGTGGAAGTCCTTGAAGGTTTCCACCGTGGCGAGGTAGCCCTCGCTTTTCTTGGGCCCGCTGTGGCCGTCGATGACGCCGTCCTTGACCGACCAGTCCTCTTCTCCCCACTTCTTCCAGCCGTCAAAATCCTTGCCGTTGAACAGGGCGCGCCATTCGCCTTCGCGGCCGTAGTCCTTCACGCGGATGTTGCGGTACTCTACCACCGCAAAGGGCTCCTGCTGGTCGAAGGCGAAGGATTGCAGCGCGATGAGGCCCTTGAGGTACGCCTCATCCTCGAACTTGGCCGCGAGCACGTCGTGGAGGTAGATCTCGATCGTGTTGCCACGGGCGACAACGCGCATTTTGTTCCAGTCCTTTTGCGTGAGCGTCATGAAGGCCGCCTCGGCGGCGTCCTTCACCAGCGGTCCGCGCCCGTTCTCGTCCACGAGCCGGCCTGTCGCCTCGCGCTGGCGGGTTTCGATGTTGGCCTGGTAGCCGTACATCTGCTTCGGCGCGGTGTCGGCGGTCTCGCCGTCCTTGAGCGGGACGCGCGGCAGCCACTGCGAGCGGAATTGCACGCCGCCGTTGGTCGGGACGGGGGTGCGGAACTCGACCTCAATTTCGAAGTCCGCAAATTCGCTCTTCTGATAGACCAGCCAGCAGTTCTGGTCCTTCATCGCCTTGCCCGACAGGACGCCGTCCGTGACGGTCCACTCGCCGCCCTCGGCCTTCCAGCCCGCCAGGTCCGCGCCCGGCGTGATTGATTCCCAGTCCGCCGCACCAGCCATCCCGCACAGGACCGCCAGCAGGGCCATTGTTGCCATCGTTCGCATTGCAATTCTCCTTGCCGTTGCCCGCCCTGATCGACGGGGAGCGTCCATGCTACCACCTGTCTCACGGAAAGGCAACTGGGAGCGCCGGCATCCCCGCCAACTGTGTGTTGCGAATCGTCCAAAGCGGGGACTTGAGCGAACACAGCCGGCGGTGACGCCGGTGCTCCCAGTACAAACCATCGCCGTGATACGCTACGAAGGAAAGGAATGAAACCATGCATCGTTTGCTTGTGACGTTGGTTGCGATCGGACTTGTTGTATTTCCGGCACGGGCGGAATCATTTCACGTGGTTGTCGGCGCGCAGGCGTCGCCCGTCGAACAGAAGGCGGCGGGACTGCTCTTGGATCGGTTGGCCGACGCGCACGTGACCGCTGAGCTGTCGCAGGAGCTGCCGCAATCTGGTTTGGCGATTTTGCTGGGCACGCCGGAACGGCATGACCTGTTGAAGGGCCAACTGAAACAGGCACATGTTGCGCTGCCGACCACGCTCGATCCGGGCGGCGAAGGATATGTGCTGAAGATGCGGCGCGACGGAGATTTGCGGGTGGTGCTGGCGGCGGGCGTTGACGAGCGCGGCGTTCTGTACGCGGTGGGGGGCATTCTGCGGGCGTTGCAGCAAACGGAAGCGGGCGCGGCGTTTCCCGACACGCTGGAGGAGCGCACGGCACCGGCGTTCAAGATGCGCGGGTTGCTGGCGTGGCAGGGCGCGACCATTCGTGAGCTGACCCATGGCCGGAAATGGACCGAGGCGGAGTGGGAACGCAATGTGCTGAACTATGCACTGGCGGGCGCGAACACCTTTGAGGCGGGCGGTTCAGAAATGCCGCAACGGGATGTCGCTGCGTTCTTCAAGTCTTGGGGGCTGGACACGCTTATTCACATTCCCGCCAATGCCGGGTCGGGACCACCAGGATGGCAGGCCATCGAGGCCATTGGCCGTCCGGGCTATTTGTGTCCGTCCGTTCCCGAAGCGCGGCAGGCGCTGCTCGATGCGGCCGACGCGTACTGGAAGAACGCGCCGGACTATGACTATGTGCGGTATGTGTCGGGCGACGGCGGCGGCTGCGAGTGCGACAAGTGCCGTCCCTATGGGGCGGTGTACATCCGGCTGGTGCATGACTTTGCGGCGATTGCGCGCAAGTACCATCCGAACATCAAAGTCTTCGCGTCGAACCAAAAGCTGGACAATGACGGCGACCAGGCCATCTTCGATTTTCTGCGGCAGTCAGACGAGCCGTGGCTGCAGGGCTTCTGCATGGGGCCGGGTTCGAACGCCATGGGCTGGATGCCGGGACGTCGGCAGGACCACCGCATGGACCTGTTCGATCATCCCGGCTTTGGCCCCTGGAGCCGTTATCCGCAGGAGGTGGTGCACCAGTTGCCGCCACAGGTGGACCTGGTCATGTTCACCGACTGCACGCACTGGGTGTATTCGGAATTCGGATTGATGGACCATGAATTGATCCCCGACCGCAACCATGACTTGCCGCCGCACTGGGGCAACTGGCTCTACGCGCAGAAGCCGGACCCCGCCCTGGTCATGGTCTATGACCGTCGCAGCTTTCACGCGCGGCCGCGCAGTTATTACCGTGCTTTCCAGGAGATGATGCCTTTTGCAGTTGGGGACGTGGCCTATTCGGAAGGGCATCATGATCATTTCAACCAGTGGATGTGGCAGCGGCTGCTGTGGGACCCGCACCGCACGGTTGAGGATGTTGTGCGCGAATATGCGGAGGTGCATTTCGGGGCGCATGCCGCGGGAAGCATGGCCAAGGCCATCTTCCAGTTGGAACAGAACCTGATGACGCCCGTCGCGGACAACGCGGGCATCGACAGGCTGTACGGGCTGGTTCAACAGGCCGGCACGGAGATTTCCGCCGAACAGATGGAGACCAATTACTTGTGGCGCCAGTACATGCAAAAGGCGGCGCTGGACAAGTACATCCAGTTGCGCGTGCTCGCGCAGCAGGCACGCCAGAAGAATGTGGAGGAAGCGCTCAGGGCCGCGCTTGGCAACGGTGGCCTGTCGGAAGTGTTGGCACAGGTGAAGGCTGAACTGGGCGCTGACATTGAATCGCAACGCATGAAAGAATTGCGTGTTGAGGCGGCGCGGTGGGGCGAGGAGAGTGACCGTATCTACGGCGTGCGCAGCGAGGGCCTGTTTAATCTGGATCAGGATTTCATCGGCCTGGGCTGGATGGCGCAACAGGTGGAGCGCGCGCTGGTCCTGCCGGAAGCGGAACGGGCGGCGGCGATTCGGGCCGCAGTCAATTATGAAGATCCGGGACCGGGGGGATTCTACGACGATCCGGGTGCGCCGGGTCGCGCCCCGCATCTTGTCGCGGGATACGCCTTTGGCGAAACGGGCTTTGCCAATTCGAACCGTGTGTCGCAGCGGAACATGGCCTTCACCACGGACGAGGCGGCGGGCGTGGCGTTTGAATATGAGGGGCTCGATCCCAAGGCGTCGTACCGCGTGAAACTCACGCTGGTGCGGCCGAGTTACCTGCCGCGCTATGCCCCCTTCCAGCCGCAGAAGACCGAGTCGATTTATGCGAACGATGTGTGCCTGGCGAAAGATTTGGAATTGCCGCTAGAGAAGGCCGAGTTCTTTGAGTTCGACATTCCCCCGGCGGCAACCAAGGACGGCACGCTGCGCCTGTGGTTTCAGAAATCGGAGGGCGTGGGTGAGGGGACCAATCCGCAGCTTACGCTGTGGCGCGACACGGGCGGCTGGGGCACGCTGTGTTCGGAAGTGTGGTTGATGAAGAAGTAGCGGTGCTCGTACACGTGAAGTAATCGATCACCAAGGAGGTATCTTGAATAGACGTCCCTGTTCATTCCTTGAGCTTCCCCCCATCCTTCGACAGGTACCGGGGCAAT
>CAIXUF010001043.1 GCA_903922535.1 Candidatus Hydrogenedentota bacterium | reverse complement strand
GCCCTCGTGGTAGATGTCGTAGGTGTTGCTGGTAAAGGTATTGCCGCTGATGTCGAACGACGTCCCGCTGATATCGCTGCTCGACCGAATTCCGATGCCCTTGTAGGAGTTCTCGAACGTGTTGCCCGTCACGTGGATCGGGCCGACGGGATTTCCAGTCGGGTTGCCGGCGTAGTTTCCGAACCGCAGCCCGAAACCCCAGGGGGTGCCCGGGTTGGTGATGCCATCGAACTCGTTGTCCGAAACCGTCATCGGGCCGATGTCGTCCGCCAGGAGAACCCCGTAGTACTGGACGTTATGGAACTGGTTGCCGGAAATGGTGCCCGTGACGTTGGCGAGGTTCAGGCCGCTCCCCCCCGGCGACCCTGGAGCGTTGATCCAGACGTTGCTCGTGAACGAGACGCTGTGAGTGGTATCGCCGGGGTAGCCCCCGCCGATTTGCACCGTGTCCGTGCCGTCGGCCGCCTCGGCCATGTTGACGAAGCGGTTGTCGTCGAAGGTGAGTTGGGGCGCTTGGAAATAGATGCCGGACTCGGGGGCGGTCGCTGACGTATCGGTGAAGATGTTCTTGCGGATGGCGATCATGTTGCCGGCTTGATAGGCGGCCAACGGGATCGCGGCCGTGTCGAACGTGAAACCTTGGACTGTGACGTTGATCCCGGCGGAAATATAAACTGCGACCGGCCAGGGCTCGGAGGGGGCCCCATTTGGTCGGAAGTCGGCCGCAATGGTCGTAATGACGGCTTCGCCGCCCCGGCTGCCGGTATTCGGGCTGATTGCAGCATTCGGACCACTCAATGTGAGCGACTTGCCGACCACAATGGCATGGTTGCCTTCGTTGTATGTCCCCGCCGCCACATTGACTGTGCCACTGACGGCCACGGCGTTCACACCCGCCTGGATGTTGGTGAAGGCGTCCACGTCCCATGTGTGCCCGCCGCAACTCCCCGGCGTGAAACTGGCGTCCACCCACACCGTCTCCGGCATGCCGTAGACGGTGCAAGTCGCCGACACCAACCCCACGACAGCACAGAAAACCAACATCGCCCTCGTCTTCATGAGAATCCTCCCCGCCTTGATCGTTTATCGCCGCACGTCGGTGGTCTCGTCGCCACGGCGCCCACCCTCCCTGCGGCTCCTGGAATCTTCGTTCACACTCCGGTTCGGTCCAAGGTAACCTCGCTTCGCCTGGTAGCTTTCAGACGCGGAGGAGCGCGAGGAATAGCCCTTGATTCTTGCACCATACCCGCAGGGCGATACACCTTTTCCCATCAGCAACGGTTATGTTACTCGTGCCGTCCATCCCGCGCAACGAGTTTTCCGTAATGCCGATGGGATGGAAGCGATCAGGCAGCGGCAGGCGGTCAACTGCCGCATGCGCACGGACGGAGGAGAGCGGAACGAACGCCTTGCCGCATGATCATACGGCTTCCGCAACCAGCGGCGGATTTGCCTGCATGGCAAGTCTCTTCAGCAGCGACGGCAGGACCGCGTCGGCTGAGTAGCGCTGGCGATACCGGGAGAGTGCGGCCTGCGCCAGGATGCGGCGACGGTTGTCTTCCCGGGCGGCCAACAGCATGGCCGAGGCAAGAGAGTCGGCTGAATTGACTTCGGCCAGGTAGGCGGTCTGCTCGTCCAGCACCTGCCGCGGTCCTGGTGTCAGGGTGCTGACAATGGAAACGCCGCGCGCCATGGCTTCCAATATTACGATGCCGAACGACTCGGCGCGGGACGGAAGCACGAACACATCGGCCTCGTCGAGAGCGGCGGCCACGTCGTTGATCCAGCCCACGAAACGGACTTGATCCCCGAGACGGAGCTGGCGGCAAATCCCCTCCAAACGCGTGCGTTCCGCGCCTTCCCCGCCGAGAAGCAATACAGCATCCACCCTCTGATCCAGCACTGTACGAAAGGCAGACAGCAGCAGATCGAACCCCTTTTCCGGAACGAACCGCCCCAAGGAAAGAAAACGCAACGGACCGGCCTTGGGTGGTTGCAGCGAGGCGATTGCGGGAATCCGCGAGAAACAGGGAATCATGGCGATTCGTTTCGCCGGCCATCCCTGCTTCACCGCGAACTGAAACAGTTCCTCAGAAGTTGCGATCAGCGTGTCGACGTACCGGTAACGATGAAGCGACCCTTCGTTGTGCAGCGTGGCCATGCAGGCAACGTTCGCACGACGCGCCGCCTTTCCTCCCATCCATGCTGCCCGACGGCCATGCGTATGGACAACATCCGGACGGAACGCACGGATTTCCGCCGCCAGCCGGCACCCGGCCAACGGATCCCAGGTTCCCATCAAACGCAGCGGCTGCAACGTCACCCGGTCCAGCCCCTGCAGCGTCTGTCGTCGCACGAAACTGGCGCGACAGATTGCCTGCACTTCATGCCCACGGCCGGCAAGCTCCAGTACGCTGTCGAGAAACAGCCGCTCCATTCCTCCGAAACACGATGACAGCATGATCTCCGTGACGCGCATGGGTGTCTCCTCGATCCCATCAAGGGAATGAGAAGACGATAGCAGGCGCACCTTACGCGAAACTTGCCGTCAAATTACCAATTGGCAATGTTTACCGGCGGCGGGCGGCACGGTAGCGTGATGGTGAAGGCGCTTCCCCGGCCGGGTTCGGACACGACGGCGATGTCGCCACCGTGCGCGCGGGCAACGGACAATGCCAGGCTCAATCCGAGGCCGTTGCCGGCTTGGTGGCGGCTGCGGTCGCCACGGTAGAACCGGTCGAATATCCGCGGAAGTTCGTCGGCGGCGATGCCGATGCCAGTGTCTTTCACGGTAATCGTGACGACCCCGCCGGATGTCCGGACAATCACATGTACGGCGCCGCCCGGTTCGGTGTATTTCAGCGCATTGTCGAGGACGTTCGCCAGCAACCGCTGGCAACGCTGCAGATCTCCCCGCATGGGCGCGGGATCCGGGGCGTCCAGGAATAGTGCGATGTGCCGGGATTCCGCGGCCGGAAGGAACAGCTCCACGCCGCGTCGGGACATGGCCGACGCATCCATCCCGACCAGGTTCATTTTCAGCACGCCTGCTTTCGCCTCGGAAATATCCAGCATGGTGTTGACCATCAGCAGCAAGCGGTCGCACTCCTCGACGATGC
>CAIXUF010001042.1 GCA_903922535.1 Candidatus Hydrogenedentota bacterium | reverse complement strand
CGCGCTGTCCGGAAAGCACCGCAGCTTCCTCGAAATCCACGTTGCAAAGACGCGCCGGACGGCGGAACGCTACGGTGCAATGCCCGCACATATTGTGTCCACCAGTTATCTCACGCACGGCCCCATCGAGAAGCATCTCCGTCTGAACCATAACTACGGTTATGACGGGCCGGTCGTCCTGTCTCCCGGCCGTTCCATCGGGCAGCGCTTTGTTCCGATGGTTCGTGACCTTGTGTTTCTCTGGGAGACGATGCCCCAGGAGACGCTGGATGAACAGAAGCAGAAGGTGCGGGAAGCCGTCCGCAATACGCTCATGGGCTGGGCCCGCGCCAAGGGCGAGGGCGGCGATTATGTCGACAATGTGGCCGAACAGCGTTTCAATCCGCCCGGCCACTGGTACGAAGTCGCCAACCTGCTCAGAAACGGCGTTCTGGCGGCCCTCCTCGAAGAGCACCCGCAGCTTGAAACGATTATGCTGCACAACATAGACACGCTCGGCGCCGACCTCGATCCGGAGGTGCTCGGCGCCCACCTTCAGAGCGGGAACATCCTGAGCTTTGAAGTCGTGCCGCGGCGCATTGACGATCGTGGCGGCGGTCTCGCCCGTGTCAACGGCCGGGTTCGGCTCCTGGAGGGTCTGGCGCAGCCGCGGGAGGAGGATGAACTCATCCTCAGCTATTACAACAGCATGACCACCTGGATGCAGATTGACCCGCTGTTGGAACTGTTCGGACTGACCCGCGCTGATCTGAAAGGCCCTGGCGAGAAGATCGCCGAGGCGGTCCGCCATGTCGCCCACAGAATGCCAACCTATGTCACGATCAAGGAAGTGAAGCGGCGCTGGGGCCACGGACAGGAGGATGTCTATCCGGTTGCCCAGTGTGAGAAACTTTGGAGTGACATGACGGCCATTGTCCCCTGCGGCGAGGGCTGCGGCTACGTCGCCGTTCCCCGCATGCGCGGCCAGCAGCTTAAGGCACCGGACCAGCTCGACGCATGGGCCAACGACGGCAGCCGGGAGCATATTGCCCGCCTGGCCCTGTTGGACCTCTAAACCAGAACCTGTACAAGTCTGCATGGGACTCAACCTCTTGGATATTGACATGACAACACTTCTGACTTCACTGTTTGCCGCTCTTCTTGTGTGCGCCACAGGCGCGTGGTCCGAGGAAACGCCGGTCCGCGACCTCTACTCTGATACATGGGTCTCGACCGACGCGCTCGGCAGGACCATGCCCGCGTTCGCCGCTGTCGGTCCCGTCAAGCACGACCAGCGCCGGGTGGTCGGCATCTTCTACATCACCTGGCACGGTGACGGTCTGGCCAAGATGACCAGCCCCTACAGTGCTGACGTGTCCAAGATCCTTGCCGCCGACCCTTCCGCCCGCCTGGACGCCAAGAATCCCCTGTGGAAGGACGGTTCCTATCATTGGGGCGAGCCGGAGTGCGGCTATTTTCTCAGCCGGGACGAATACGTCATACGCAAGGACATGTCCATGCTGGCCGATGCCGGCGTGGATGTGCTGGTCATGGACGTCACGAACGCCGTCTGTTACTGGGATGAATGGGAAACGACTTTCACGGTCATGGAAAAGATGAAGGCCGAGGGCAACAAGGTCCCGCAGTTCTGTTTCTGGGCCTTCAACGGTCCGGTGATCTCGGTGGTGCAGGACCTTTACGAGAAGATCTATGTGGCGGAAAAGTACAAGGATCTCTGGTATTACTGGGACGGCAAGCCGCTGCTCCTTTGCAACGCCACACCGAGTGTGGACTCCAACGGCTCCGGCATGAAACACCCCAATTCCCACTACGACGCAGCCGCGAAAACGGACACCGCCAACCCCCACTACGGTGATCCGAAGTACACGGAAGAGTTCTACGGGGATTACACACCGGAGGTCAAGAACTATTTTACCCGGCGCGGCATGTGGTGGGGCTACTACAAATGGGACGGGAAGCGTTATGTCGGCACCGAGGACAGTTGGAGCTTTGGCCTCGACATGGGGGACAAGCACGTCGCTGAAATGACCCCTGAAGAGCGCGTCTCACTCCACGAGGGTAAAAGGGAAGAAGCCGCTGTCACGCCCGCCCAGCATCCCGTCAGCCTTATCGGCAAGTCCTGGACCGTCGAGAAGGGCGAGCCTGAATTGAACGAGTTCGATTTGCCCAAAGAGACAGAAGTGCCCTGGCTCGGCAAGACCGTCAAGAATCCCGAGGGCTACGGCATTTACTTCCAACAGCGCTGGGATGAGGCGCTCCAGGCCAAACCGCAGTTCCTCTATCTCAACGACTGGAACGAATGGAGCGCCGGAAAATACCACCCGGAAGAGGGCAAAACCTACGAGTTCATGCGGCGGCAGGTCAACTACCGGTTCATCGACCAGTACAACTCGGAGTTCAACCGCACCATTCAACCGATGAAGGGTGGTTACACCGACAACTACTACATGCAGATGGCGGAGAATATCCGGCGCTACAAGGGCGTCCGCCCGATTCCGGAGCTGACCGGCTGCCAAACCATGAAGATTGACGGCGCGTTTGGGGACTGGGATGCCGTGTCACTCGAATACAGGGACACCGCAGGAGACACGGCCCACCGCGACTATCCCGGCTATGGGGGCCTCCACTACAAGGAAGACTCCGGCCGCAACGACATCATCAGCTCCAAGGTGGCCGTGGACGATGAGAACGTCTACTTCCTTGCCGCCACGAGCGAGGCGCTCACCCCGCACACCGGCAACAACTGGATGCTTCTGTTCATTGATGCGGACCAGAACCATGCCACCGGCTGGAACGGTTACGATTTCGCAGTGAATCTGAAGGTGACCGACGACAAGAAGACCACGCTCAGCCGCTGGCAGCAGGACGGCCCCAATCCCGGCTGGACTGACGTCGCGCAGGTGGATTACCGCTATGCGGGAAGATCCCTCGAAATCGCCGTGCCCCGCCAACTGCTGGGAATGGCTGGCGACAAGTTGGCCTTTGATTTGCACTGGTGCGACAATCCCGCGGACATGAACGATCCCATGTCGCTTTGCACTTCCGGGGACAGCGCGCCAAACAGAAAATTCAATTACCGCTGCATTTGGAAGAAGTGATCGGCGCAAACCAGTCCGGCATGTGTCGCTCATGAACTTCCGCCACGGCTTCCGTTGGTTTCGCGGCGCAAAGGAGATGGAGT
>CAIXUF010001041.1 GCA_903922535.1 Candidatus Hydrogenedentota bacterium | reverse complement strand
GACCGACTTTCACGTTCTCCTGCTATCGAGGAATTCGATTTCTACAATTCCGAATACCTGGATGTTGCTGACGAGCCATTGCCGTTACGGGTCGAAGTTTTGCTAACTGACCTCAGCGCTGAAATTCAGAATGTGTGTGGGGGCCACCTCGAATTCTGGCACGAGGCTGATCGGCGCTTATTGCAGCGCGGTTAAATCGGTCTTGCGAATTCGCCGCCGACAATCCCATGCCTGCGCCTTGAAACTGTCGGGAAATACGAGCCGGAAGAAGATGAGTTTGAGGCACATACGTACTTCTCTCACGGTGGATTTAAAGCGGATGGCTCGCTTGAAACCGTAAACAAAAAAATCAAACGGATGATTGGTTTCATTTACCTGCGCACGCTGCGGCTTTATGACACGGCGCAGAAGGAGGTCGCCCTGCTGGAACCGGAGACATTGGCCGCTGCGCAGGCCTTTGCCGACGGTGTGAACGCCTACATCCTTTCCCGTCCGTCCGGGAAGCTGGCAATGGAGTATGCCGTGCTGGCGTTAAACGGCACAACGGTGGAAATCAAGCCATGGGTTCTGGCGGACTCGCTGGTGTTCGGCAAGATTATCGAATATCAGCAGGGTACGCCGGACAACGACGAGGCGGTCATGGCGGACGTGCTGGCGAAGGTGGGCGCGGATCGCATGAAGTACTGGTCCCCTCCGCTGCCTTACGGTGTCAAGCCGACCATTCTTCAGGATGCCGATTTGGCGTACCAAAACGTGAAGTCGGCGTGCGCCAACGGCCCGCTGAAGGGGCCGGGAGGCACGGAACCGGAACGCATATGTCTCGCGGGCCTGTCGACACGGAATCCCAGCCTGCTGAAGGGGCTGCTGAACGCGCCGTTGGGCAGCAACAGTTGGATCGTGAACGGCACGCTTTCCAAGACGGGACGGCCGATTCTTGAAAATGACCCGCACCTGGGGATAAACACCCCGTCGCTGTATTACGAAGTGGCGCTTCACAGCGCGGGTGGACCGAACGAGGCCCCCATGGACATGGCGGGCGTGGCGTTCCCGGCCTTCCTGGGGGTGGCCATCGGCCACAACGCCAAGGTGGGCTGGGGCATCACCATTGGCGAGGGCGTGGACGCGTGGGACACCTACGAGATCAAGGCGGATCCGGCGCGACCGACGGAACAATATCTATGGAACGGCCAGTGGGTGCCGTTTGATGTGCGCACGGAAACGTTCAAAATTGCCGGGGCGGACCCGGTGACGGTGCAGATACGCTCGACCGTTCACGGGCCAATCATTAACGACATTTTCATACAGGACGGTGCCGGGGTGCGGATGCAGCAGAGCAACCGGCCGCTGGCGCTGCGCTGGGTGGGTATGGACCCCGGGCGGATCGGCGACGCCCTGTACAAGCTGCAGCACGTGGAGAACTGGAAGCAGTTCCATGACGCGCTCAAGTTCTGGTACGCGCCCTCGTGCAACCTGAGCTATGCCGACACGGACGGAAACATTGGCTACCAGTTGACGGGAACCGCACCCATCCGCGCAAAGGATCATACGGGCCTGACGCCGGCGCCGGGCTGGACCGACGCCTATCTTTGGAGGGGTTTCGTCGACTACGAGGACTTTCCGTTCATGTACAACCCGGCAAGGGGCATGATTATCCACACCAACCAGGCGGTGGCGCCGATGGAGTATTTCGACCGCCTGGCCGCAAAATACGGCAGCGACGTGAACGTCTACTTCCAGCCGAGGGCGTACTACGGCTATCGCGCACAGCGGCTGAACGAGCTGCTGGACGGCAACGCGCCGTTCGGCCTGGAGGACTTTGCGCGGGTTCAGGGGGATGTGTCGCAGCCGAGCGTGGATGAGGTGATGCCCTATCTGGCCCCGTTGAGCATAGCCGATTCGGGCGTTAAAGAGATGCGCGACGGGCTGCTGCAATGGGACCGAAGGTTCACCGTGGACAGCGCGCAGGCCACTTACTACTGGCTGTTCTTCACGCAGCTCCGAAAGGACATCTACGAGGATGAGGTGCCCGTTCCGGCCCCCGAAGACGGCGCCATGTACGCAATACGGCTGCTGCTGGCGGATCCGAACAACGAATGGTGGGACGACAAAACGACGCCGGACGTGGTGGAAGACCGCGACGCGATTCTGGTGCGCGCCTTGACGGAGGCCAGGGATCAGATCTACCAGCGCTTCGGCTCGAAGAGGGAAGACTGGGTGTGGGGCAACGCGCACAGGATCACCTTTGTGAACAACCCCGTGGGTGTGAGCGGCATCGGGATACTGGAGTCGGTCGTGAACCGGGGACCATACAGCCTGCCGGGCACGGAGGAGACGATCAATCTGGCCGAGGGCACCGATGAAAACGGCAGATTCAACGTCCAGTATGCGCCGTTCATGAGGATGATTCTGGACGTCGGCGACTGGGACAAAAGTCTGATTGACCTCGCCCCCGGCCAGAGTGGACATCCGGCGAACAAGAACTACAGCGACATGATTGGGCAGTGGATCGCCGTCCAGCACAGAAACATGGCCTGGACACGCGCGGCGGTTGTCACCGCCGCGGAGAAACGGCTCCTGCTGCAACCGTAGCATAAAATGCAG
>CAIXUF010001040.1 GCA_903922535.1 Candidatus Hydrogenedentota bacterium | reverse complement strand
GCTTTGTCCCAGCGGAAGCCATACTTCCGCCGCCGAGGCATGGCCCCTGCGAAGAAAAGCGGCGGCATGGCCACCGCACTCAAAAAAACTGCGTTCGCAAACCGAGCGTTTCGTCCGTTCTTTCTCTTTTCTGCTATTTCGGCGGAAACACCTGGAACTCGTAGAACGTCGGGCCGTCGGTGGCGCGAAGAACATGCAGGCGGACTTTGCTGGCGGTGACGGGATCGAACGCCTTCTCGTAGGCATCGCCGATGTGCTTGCCCTTCAGGACCGGTTTCCAGGCACCGTCCACAAACGCCTCGATGACGAACTCCTCGGTGCGGGGAATGGCCTCGACCATGGCCACGCGTCCGATCTTGGTCGGCGCGCCCAGGTCCGCCTCAAGCCATGCATCGCTCACGCCCGCGTCGGTGGCCCAGCGGGTTTCGGGGTTGTCGTCGAGCGCCTTCTCCGGGCCGAACTGGTCGTTCATCTTTTGATATACGTTTGAGGCGGTCGCGGGCTTGCCGTGCAGGAGCGAACCGGAGGGCTGCTCGGTGATTTCCACGTCCGTGACCGGCTTGTCGAAATCGACGGCGACGATGGTGTCGATGGGATCAAGGTTCTTCTTGTCCAGCGCGACATGCACTTCGCCCTTGTCGTTCTGCGTGACTTTCACGTCGCCGCCGGAGAGCGCTTTGAACCCGGTAACTTTGCACGGGATGGCCGGAAGGTCGATCGCTTCGGTATCCTTGGCGAGGCAGTGCACGAACGCCGTGTTGCCCTTTGCCGTGGAGGCGCCCCACTTGCCGGGCCGCCAGGGGCCGCCGCGCGTGCCGTAGATCGTGTCGCCGTGGGCCTTGAGCCATGCGCCCATTTCGCGAAGCCGGTCCTGCTGGCGCGGCTCAATCTGGCCGGTGGGCATGGGCCCGACGTTGAACAGCAGATTGCCGTCGCCGCCCGCGCAGCGCACCAGCGTGGACAGGCATTCCTCAAGCGTCTTCATCTTGTCGTCCGGTTTCCAGGCCCACTGCTGGCAGATGGTGATGCACGATTCCCACGGGCGGTTGCGCTGGAAGCGGCCGATGGTCTGCTCCGGCGTGTCGTGGTCGGCCGGCAGGCCGAGGCGGTTGTTGATGACGATGCCGGGCTGGAGCCTGCGGATGTCCTTGATCATGTCCTCCGCCTGGTATTCCCTGGCATTGCCGTCGAGCCCGTCAAACCACATGATGCTGATCTTGCCGTAGTTGCTGAGCAGCTCGCGCACCTGGTTGTGGAAGTATTCGGTATAGACCGCGTTGTTCGCGGTGCGGAAGTCGGGATGGTGAAAGTCGGGCGGCGAATAGTAGAAGCCGATGGGCATGCCCGCCTCGTGGGCGGCCACCGTCAGTTCGGCGACGACGTCGCGCTTGAACGGCGAGTTGGTGATTTTATAGTCGGTGTATTTCGAGTCAAACTCGCAGAAGCCGTCGTGGTGCTTGGTGGTAAACACCATGTACTTCATCCCGGCGTCCTGGGCGAGTTTCACCCAAGCTTTGGCGTCAAACTCGACCGGGTTAAACTGCTTGTAGAGGTTGTCATAAACATCGACGGGGATTTCGCCCTTGCCGCCGATGCCGGGATGTTCACCGCGCGACCAGCCGATCTCGGTGCCCTTGATGCTCACGGGCCCCCAGTGGATGAACATGCCGAAGCGCGCGTCGCTCCACCACTGCGGGATGGGCTGGGTGCCGGGGTCGGGCGCGGGGGCCGCCTGCGCGGCGGCGAAGAGGGGAAGGAGGAAGAACGCGGAGAGCAGCACAAGACCAAGGTGTTTCGTGTTCATGACAGGGTTCCTTGCCGGTTGTCTTCTGGGAGCATTATAGCCGCGCGCGGGAGGCGGGTACAGTCGCGAGCGGGATGGACGATATGGACGCGATGGACTGTATGGACGAGATGGACCGGAATAACAGGAGCTTCAGGTATAGGTCCATTTCGTCCATACAGTCCATCTCGTCCATACAGTCCATGGCCTCAAGCAATGCGTGGGAGTGGTGCATCACGTGGAACAATCTCCATCGTGTTGGTCGCAGAGAATAGAACGGGCGGCCCCAATGGGACCGCCCGAAGCATTCCAAACATGGCCGGCAGGGATGCCGGCGCTCCCAGTAGTGTGCCTTACGGCGTCGGCATGGCCTTGATGAAAAGTCCGCCAATGACGGGCCGGGCCTGGAAGCCGACCATCTTGCCGGTCTTGGTGTCGTACCAGTCGGTGATGGGGACGCGGCTGGGGGTTTCGTTGAGGAACTTGTACGCGGGCGCGATGAGCGCCTCAAAGTCGGCCTTCTTCTCCGCCAGCGTGGCCGACCACACGATCCAGTCCATTTTGGTGTAATCCTTGCGGTTGTCGAGCGGCACGCCGTAGGTGTTCTGCGCCTTGAGGTAATAGGCGACTTCCTTGCGGGCCACGTCGGCCGGGAACAGGTTCAGGCCGAGCAGCTTGTCCCACACGAGGTTGTACTTCTGGCTCCAAGTGCCGGGCTTGTCGAAGGCGAGGCGGTAGTGGTCGCCGTCGTCGGCCATGGTCACCCATTTCTCCGCCATGCCCTTGGCCAGATCGCGGTATTTCTTGGCATCGTCGGGCCGCTGCGTGGCTTCGCACAACTGGGAGAAGGCGCCCAGCGCCAGGATGGCCTTGGCGGAGAGGTTCACGTTGTGCGCGAGATGGCCCGCAAAGTCGTCGGTGCAGAGTTGGTTCTCCGGGTCGAGCCCCTTCTCGGCCAGATATTCGGTCCATTTCACCAGGGTGGGCCAGTATTTGTTCGCGAAGTCGGCGTTGCCGTCCTTCTTGGCCATCGCGCCCAGGATCAGGATCATGTTGGCGCTTTCCTCGACGGGCATTTGGTTCTTTTCCGTCTTCTCGCCGCCG
>CAIXUF010001039.1 GCA_903922535.1 Candidatus Hydrogenedentota bacterium | reverse complement strand
GGGTGAAGCTGCCGCCGATGTACCATCCGCCCGATCCGTCCGAAATGCAGGCGAGCACTTCGCCGTTGACCTTGGGAAACGCGCCCGCAAGAGGCGTTCCCGTTGTCATGTCAATAGGAACGCCACAGCCTGTGTTCGGGCCCACATAGCTGAAGTTTCCACCAACGTAGATGGTTGTCGGCGTGGCCGCGATGGCGGACACCGTGCCGTTGGTCACCCATGTGTTCCCGCGCGGGGTGTTCATCTGGGCGAATGCCGGCGGGGTTGAGAGGATTGCGGCCAGGCACGCGGTCACGGCCACCACAAAGTGGAACTGCCTCACACTTTGGCTTGTCATACATCCCTTCCTTATCTCTTGCGGCGGCGAGACCGCTTCAGCGACTCGCCGCCCCTTTCAATGGCTGGGCACAGCTTTCCTTGTCAAACGAACACAACCCCGCGAACGCCGGGCACTGGCGGTCAGGCGTTCCCCGGGGAAACGGACTTCTGTCGCGGCAGGAGCAAGATGAGGCCCGCCACGGACATCAGCAAGAGCGCGTCCCCGGAAACACCGCTTGGCGGTTTCGGTGACGACACCGTGCCCCCAAAGCATCCCCGCTGGCTTGTCCCGCCCTCGCCTTCGCCCTCGCCCTCCGTCGCACCCTCGCCTTCGGCGGCGGCCGCAACGGTCACGCTGGCGTCAACGGCTTTCGTCAGAATGGAGCTGCCGGAGGTGACGTCGCTCTTGCGCGGAGCAGCCATGCAGAAACGTATGGGGACAGACTCCGACGCGGCCAGGGCCTTGAATCGCACGGTGGCCAGTGTGAAGGTCCCGTTGGGGAAAAACGACACGGCTTTGGCCGCGAAATCAACTTGGCCGGGATTCGTCGTGTTTTGCAGCACCATGGGCATTGCGTCGCCCGGTATCACCTTGACGACGTCCAGGAGGGCTGCATCGAAATCCAGACAGGCCGAGGCGCTTTCCACCTGGTACACACCCGCATTCACCTTTATTGCCACGTCAAACGTATCACCCACGACCGGATTGGACGCTGACGAAACAAGCGCCAAGGTCACTTCGCCCTGGCTCTCACCCTCACCTTCGCCCTGGCCCTCGCCTTCGCCCTCACTCATGCTTTCGCCTTCACCTTCACCCATGCTTTCGCCCTCGCCTTCACCCATGCTTTCGCCTTCACTTCCGTCCATGATGTTCCACATACCCATCATGCCAATGTCTTCATGCTCGAGGATATGGCAGTGATACATGGTCATGCCGGTGAAATCCTTGATGGGAACGAGGAGCGTGATGCTGCCCCCCCTCGGCACCACCACAACGTCTTTCATGGCAGGTGTCGTGGTGTAGAGATTCGCATAGTCGGCGTCGCCGCCGTCTATGCTGAGCACCTGAGCCGCGTTCACGTGCTGGTGCCAGGGATGGTCCATCATGCTGTCGTTCTCGATGGTCCACAGCTCGGTGGTGTTGACGGTCGAGTCGATCATGTAAGGCATGTCGTCGAAATCGTGCCCGTTGATGTAGGCGCGGCCCATCATCATGCTGAGCGAGAAGGTCCGCTTTGTGAGCGCCGAGGTGTCCATGGACAGTCTTGCCGCCCCGGGATTGATCGTGGCCGGCAGCGTGTCGGCGACCGCAGTGCCCTGTGAAACCATGGTCAGGAGCGTGATTTGTGACGAGGTCATTCCCATGCCCATTCCACCACCCATTCCACCGCCCATTCCGCCGCCCATGCCACCGCCCATGCCACCGCCCATGCCACCGCCCATGCCACCGCCCATTCCGCCGCCCATACTCTTTCCCATTCCCCTCATCCCGCCTTCACCTTCACCCTCGTCTTCTGCCATGGTTTCCCCTTCGCCTTCACCCATAGCTCCCATGCCGCACATTCCCATCCGCGAATAGGGAAGCGCCAGCAGTTTGTAGCTGCCCGCTGTGTCGCCGGCCTTGACGAGCAGGTCGACACGCTCGCCGGGCGACAGGAGGACGGTGGATTGCGCGTACGGCTTGTCCAGCAGGCCGGAATCTGTTCCGATTACGTTGAGGGCATGGCCTTCCAGACTGAGCTTGTAGAAGCGCGCGGGGCTCGCATTGACAATGCGCCACCGCTGCACCTGCCCGGGCTTGATCGGCAGCGCGGGATTGACCAGCCCGTTGACCGTCACCGTGTCGCCCTCTTTGCCCCTCATGTAGTCCATCATCGTGTGGGGCGCAGGCGCACCGTCGACGATCGAAATGTCCTTCAAAACCATAATGTGCGTTTCAGTTCCGGCCAGGGCCGACGTTGGATCGTCCACCACAAGCGCGCCCGACAGGCCGCCCCAATGCTGTTCAGCGACCCTTCCGTGAGCATGGCTGTGGTAGAAACTCATAGAGCCGGGGTAGGCTTTGGAGCAGTCGTACTCATAATCGTAGGTTTGCCCGGGCAAAATGCTCAGGGCCGCATTGTCGGCCGGTTCTTTTGGGGAGACGTGCATCCCGTGCGTATGAAGATTGGTGACGTTCTCCACGAAACCGAGGGAGTTGGTTTCCGTCGTGCTCGGCAGGGAGTTGACGAAGTGGACACGCAGAAGATCACCTGTCTTCACTCTTAGGGGACATGCACTTTCTAATGTACCAGTTTTGGCTTGATTGTCACATCCCACCAAGGAAGGGAATCTGAACGTATAAGCCTGTCTTCAAGGATCTTCTTTTCCGTGCGGCTGAGTGTAAT
>CAIXUF010001038.1 GCA_903922535.1 Candidatus Hydrogenedentota bacterium | reverse complement strand
GTATACCCTGACGTACACGGCGGGGGAACACGGAACGATAAACGGCGACACGCCGCAGACGGTGCAGTACCCCGGCAATGGAGCACCCGTGACGGCCGTGGCCGATTCCAGTTGCCGCTTTGTCCAGTGGAGCGACGGTTCGACACAGAACCCGCGCACCGACGTGAATGTGGTGGGTAACATCACGGTCACGGCATATTTCGTCGCCGTTCATTCCTTATCCTATGCCGCGGGCCAGCATGGCACCCTTTCTGGTGTGGCTTCGCAGACGGTGGACGAGGGCGAAAACGGCACAACGGTGACCGCCGTGCCGGATCTTGGCTCGCACTTTGTCCAGTGGAGTGATGGGGGCACTAGCGCGACACGCCAGGACACAAACGTTACGGCGGACCTCACCGTCACGGCGGAGTTTGCCGAGGGCGCCGTGGCTTACCGTGTCGATGCGAAAAACACCGTGGGGCCGTGGGACGGCGCCACCTGGGCCACGGCATTCAGGGACATTCAGGCTGCGGTGGATGCGGCCGCGGCGGACGGCGGCGAAGTATGGGTTGCCGCGGGCACGTATGTGGCCACGGGTGATCCCGTGGTGACGATGCGGCCTGGGGTGCGTCTGTACGGCGGGTTTGGAGGCGCGGAGACATCAGGCGACCAGCGCGACTGGTCGGCGAACGTTACCGTTATCGATGGCGAAGATGCGCGGGGGTGTGTGGTGGGGGCCAATGAAGCCGTGCTGGACGGATTCGCCGTCACACGAGGAAGAGCCTATGAAGGCGGCGGAATACACAACAACGCCGTTTCCCCGATGGTGGCGAACTGCACGTTCACGGGGAACTCGGGAGGCAATTACGAGTACTGCCGCGGTGGCGGAATGTACAACGAGTCGTCCTCCCCGACGGTGATTGGCTGTGTGTTCACGGGAGGCTCGGCCTGGTACGGCGGCGGAATGTGCAACCAGTCTTCTTCATTCCCGACATTGACAAACTGCACGTTCACGGGAAATTCGGCCGTCTACGGAGGCGGCGCGGTATGCAACTTTTCTTCTTCGCCTACGTTGATGAACTGCACCTTTACGGGCAACGGGGTCAACTACGGCGTCGGTGGCGGGCTGTACAACAACAGTTCTTCCCCGACAGTGACGAATTGCATCCTCTGGGGCGATGCGAACAACGAGATCTATGGTGACGCAACGGTCACGTATTCTTGCGTCCAAGGTGGCCAGACAGGTGTCGGAAACATCGATGCTGATCCGTTGTTTGTGGATTCCAGCGGGGCGTCCGCACAGCTTCGGACGGGTTCTCCTTGCATTGACACAGGGACGGCGGCGGGCGCTCCCGCCAAGGATATCCTGGGAACGGTCCGTCCCCAGGGCGCGGGTGTCGACATGGGCGCCTATGAGGGGGCTGTCTTGCCGGCCAATATTGTCACGCTTACACTTCAGATTTCCCCGGCCGGTTCCGGCTCCATGACCCCGTCTGAAGGGGTATATTCTTTTGCGCGCGGCGAAACAGTCCGGCTTTTTGCCTCCGCATCCAGTGGCCGAGTGTTTGACAACTGGACTGGTGACATTTCCGGCACATCACCGCGCACC
>CAIXUF010001037.1 GCA_903922535.1 Candidatus Hydrogenedentota bacterium | reverse complement strand
GCCCCGAGGGCAGTCCCTATGTGAGCTGGATTCCCACCTACAACGGCCAGGAGCAAAACATCCTCAAAATCGCGCCCATGACCTGGGGTTCCCCCGCCAGCAAGCTGGCCAACCTGGTGCTGAACGGCCACCCGGACAAGGACGGCAAGCCCATGGCCAACCTGGACGACAACAGCCGCCGCCGCATCCTGGCGTGGATCGATCTGAACGTGCCCTACTACGACACCAGCGAAACTTCGCACCCGAACAACGAAGGATGCCGGCGCATCTATGCGCCCGACGTGGACAAGGTGCTGGGCGAGGTCATCCAGCGGCGCTGCATCGAATGCCACCATGACGGCAAGGCGCACCGCAAGGAATGGACCCGCGTGACCGAGCCGGAACTGAACAACTTCCTGCTGGCCCCACTGGCCAGCGCCGCGGGCGGCACAGAACGTTGCGGCAAGGCGATCTTCAAGGACAAGGCCGACCCGGACTATGCAGCGATTCTCGCCACGCTCACGCCACTGGAAGAAGGGCTTAAGAAAACGCCCCGCACCGACATGCCCGGCGCGCAGATTGCGCCGGAGGTGTGCCGGGACCGGTATTGAGCGGCGAAGCCACGCTGAGCGAGCCCGGGCCTGCAACAGGCCCGGGCAATTTCACCCGATACCATTGACCCGACGGGCCTTCCGGTACGATAATATCCGTATCATGGATGCGTGGAACATAGAGAAAATGGTTAGGAAGGGACCCCTTTCCACCCTTCAGGGGCAGGCCCGGGAAGATTGCGCCTACTGGCTCAGTCAGCCCCCTGAGAAGCGCCTCGAAGCGGTGGAATACCTGCGGTGGCTCAGGCATGGAGATGCGCTTTATTGTCCGCGGATTGCCCGGGTCATTGTACGCGTACAACGCTGACCGCTTCATTCATCGACAACACCATCAATCCTGCGCGTCACGCCTTCCCGCGAATGATCGCGGTGACCTTGCGGTGCCATTCCACATCGGCCCACAGCCGGGGGAACTGCGGGTGCGTGAAGTTTGAGGTGCAGTTGAACGTGTAGCCATTGTCGTGCCCCAGGCGGGCACAGATTTCGGCGGCCTCCTTGATGATGTCCCAGTCGAGCGAGGCGTTGTCGAGCCAGTTGATGATGCCCCAGCCTTCGGTGTTGCCGTAGGGCACGCCGAGTTCGCGGCCCTTTGCGGCGACGCTTTTCATGTAGGCCGCCATCCACGCAACAAGCGTCTCCTTGTTCTTGGTCCAGTTCTCTTTCAGCCTCGTGTTGATATCGGCAAATTTCGAATCGTTGTCGGCGAGCCCGTGGATGTTCTCCCAGTAGCCCGTGCCGTTGCCCAGGTCGCCGTTGAGCACGAACCAACTGTGCTCGTCGAGCACGGCGAAGCGCGAGAAATCCATGTTCTGCCAGGGAACCGCCTCCGACCGGGTCTGGCAGAAGAAGAAGTCCAGCCTGGGCCATTTGGCCTTGAGCCTGTCGATGGCATCGGAGGCAAACTGCCGGTAGAAGGCTTGCTGGGCAGGGCTTCCGAGAAGCTCCGCAAGCGGGCTTTCGCGGATGTTGCCCAGCCGGTGCGAGGGCGTGACGAAGTGGTCGCACTGGTAGAAGTCGCCATTGTGCTCGATTACGGGCACGT
>CAIXUF010001036.1 GCA_903922535.1 Candidatus Hydrogenedentota bacterium | reverse complement strand
GTCGTCACCACCAGTCCCAAGGCGCCCAAGGCGCCCAAGAGCCTGCTTCATCCCGTGGCCGACGCCTATAACCTTGTATCTTTCCCCATCCCCCTCAACGTGGGTGGCCGTTTCTCCGTCTTCTCCCCCGTCGGCATGTTTCCGGCCGCCATGCTGGGCATGGACCTGGACGCCCTGCGCACAGGATGCGCCGCCATGGACGCCCGCTGCTCTCTGGACTCAATGGAAGACAATCCAGCCTACCTGCGCGCCGCCATCCACTATCTGCTCGACACGTCCAAGGGCAAAACCATGTCCGTCATGATGCCCTACGCAGACGGCCTGCGCGATGTCGCCGACTGGTACCGCCAGTTGTGGGCCGAAAGCCTGGGCAAGCGCAGGAGTCTTGAAGACAAGGATGTCTATGTCGGCCAGACGCCCATCAAGGCGCTGGGCGCCACCGACCAGCATTCCCAGGTGCAGCTTTACCGGGAAGGCCCGAACAACAAGATATTCAACATTCTCGAAGTCGGCCGTTTTGAATCCTCCCTCAGGATTTCCGACACGCTCAAGGATGTTCCCGGCCTGGACTACCTGCGCGGCGCCTCGATGAACAAGCTTATGGCCGCCGAACTGCGCGGCACCATGGATGCCCTCAAGGAAAGCCGGCGGCCTGTCATCCGCGTCACGCTCCCCCGCGTCAACGCGCACTCCGTCGCCCAGTTGCTTTACATGCTTGAGGTCGAAACCGCCATGGCGGGACGCCTCTACAACGTCAACACCTTCGATCAGCCGGGTGTCGAGGAGGGCAAGATTATCGCCCGCCGGCTTATGGGGGGACGCGGGTGAACGAACCCGGCGAACAATGCGTCCCCGATTCCGTGGACGTTTGCGACCATGCCGGCGCACGGCGCATTCGTCGCGCCTTCCGCTATGGCGTGGGCGCCTGTGTCCTGTTCGCCCTGTCGCTCTGGTTCGCCGAGGGCTATCTGCGCTTTGACAAGTCGGAAACCCAGTACCGGATGGCCCTTACCATGCAGGAAGCCTCCGCCCGGCCCATCCTGCGGACTGTCGTCAAGCGGGACTCCGCGTCGCCTTTGCCCAACGCCAAATATGTCGAGGCCCTCGCGTCCGTGGAAGAGGAGGATGTCATCCTCAAGACCTACGAGCAGGCCTGCAAGCTCAACCCACGCGACCAGTCCCTGCTCATCAATTACGGTTGCCGCCTTTTCCTGGAGGGGCGCCACGCCGACGCGCGGGACCGGTTCCACGAGGCCGGACTGCTGCCGCCGCCCAACGCCCTGCCCCGCTATCTGGAGGCGGCCGCCACCCTCGCCGACATGGGACCCGGAGGCGACCTGAGCGATGTTGTGGCCCTCGTTGCCCGCGCCAACTCCACCGGCGACCCCATGGTCTACCCCAATCCCCTCTGGCATCCCACACTGCCCATGCACGGCCAGTGGTATGCGAAGACGCGGCGGGACATTGTCAACCGCTGTCTGGCGCCGCTCTATCGCATGGAGGCGGACATCACCCTGCGCGCGCAGAAGGACATTGAGGCCGGAAGGCCGGAAAACTGGGACGCCTGGCTCGAGGCGCTGCTCGTCATGGGGGACCGGCTTGTCGGCAATGCCGGGAACACCCCCGACAACATCGGGACAAACCAGGCCACCGCGGGCATCAAGCTGCAAATGGATGTTCTGCAACTGCGCGACACGCTTGCCGAAAACGCCAACCGGCCCCGCCGTTTTGAGGACCGCGTCGCCCTGCTCCGCGCCGCCGAAGATGAACTTGGCACCTTTGAGAACAGCCGCGACCCACGCATCGAAGCCCACGCACAAATCCTCGCCCGGCCGCTCAAACTCGTATTGGCCACCTTTGCGCTCCTCTTTCTGGCCTTCTTTGTCCTGCTGCTGCTCGGCCGCGTTTTTCCCGCCGCCTACAAGGACACCAAATCCCTGCCAAACCATTGGACCGGCGTCGTGGCCGGCTGGACCGTGCCCGCTCTGTGGTTCGCCCTGCTCATGGCCTGTCTGGCCCTGCGCAACCCCGGCACCGCCAGCAACGCCCTTGAAGCCGTTGCGCTGCTCTGGTGGATGGTCATGGCCGCCGCCGCCCTGTACGCCGTTGTTTATCCCATCCTCCAGATGAAACGGTGCTGTGCCGTCCTGCTGCTGCCCCCGGCCGACGGCAAAGGCCGCAGCCGGATCCTGCGGAGTCTGCGCCGCGTTGGCTGGTATTTCGGCATGCTACGACGCGTCACCGGCGTGTTTCTTGGCGGCTTTCTCTGCGCGCTCTCGCTCTGGATGCTGGTATTCCGGCTCGTCAGCGGGCTCTATCCCTTCCAGTTGCCTCTGCTGACCGCCGGCCTTGAAACCGAAGAAATCAACCTCGTCCGCCAAATCCAGCAAATGCTCGGCAAATAGCCTTTCCGACGGTCGATGGCCAACTGTCCCTCCCCCCGTTTGCAGTTGTCTGCAGCGCGCTACTTGCAGTAGCCGGCATAGGCGGAATCGATCTGGAACAGGGTGACGCCCGCCCGTCTCAGCCGTTCGATGTCGGATTGGGGGGTTGAGTCGCGGCGCTTCAGCAGGTAATGATAGTCGTTCACCGTCGGGACCACGGGGACATGGACCGACTCGGCGTATTTCACGGCGGCATCGTCCATCTCATTTCCATGTTCAAACAGGAAATAGAGCGATGAAACGTTCTCCCCCGCATCGACGGCCCGTTTCAGGCCGTTCCTGTCGGTGCCAATGCGCGCCTTTCCCTTGAAATGGGCCTTCATTTCCCCTGAACCGATGAACAGGGCGTCCTTCAACAAGTCATTGGCCCGAAGAATCTCTTCCATCTTTTCAAAGAACCCGCCCTGCCCGCCTGTTTCCTTGCTGTCAATCATGACGCGAATTCTGCCCCGGCACTGTGCGGCGTACTCGGAAAAAGTGCAGGGCGGCTGACCGCCAATGCGCGACTGCAACTGACGGATTTCGTCCCATCCCAGGTCGGCGGCGGTCTTGCGGACCCCGTAGACCCGCATGAAATTGTCATCGTGCAGCACGAGCAGTTCCCCGTCCCGGCTCCTCCGAATGTCGACTTCGACCATCCAATATCCCTGTTGGATGGCTTCCTGCAGGGCCGAAAGTGTGTTCTCCGGATGCTGCGCGTCCACGACACCGCC
>CAIXUF010001035.1 GCA_903922535.1 Candidatus Hydrogenedentota bacterium | reverse complement strand
ATGCCGATGAAGGTCGGCACGATCAGCAACAATCTCCGTATAACGTATGCGCGCATGGGTTAAGGGGTCCGCTTGAGAACCAAGATTTGGCCAGAACAGAGAGCATGGCACGCTGCGAGTATACAACGCAACGCAGCGGCCTATTCCCAAGTGCCAGGCGGGAGAAACGCGGCGTCCCGCCGTGTTCGCTTTGCGGCGCTCCGTAGAAGAGGCTCCAGCCTCTTTCTTCCAGGGCATCTTGCGTCACGCACGCTTTGCCGGAGATAATCGCAACGGAGAGACAGGGCGGAATCGGAGTGTCTTTATGGATTCGAGAAGAATGGCTGCGATGCTGGCCGGGGTGCTTTGCCTCGTGATGACAACCGTCGGGGCTGAGGTGACGCTTCACGTTTCTCCCAAGGGCGCAGACACCGCCGCCGGTGCGGCCGCCACGCCGCTTGCCACGCTGGAGCGCGCCCGCGACCTGCTGCGCGAAATGCGCGACAAGAACCCCGCGTCCCTGGCCGACGGGGCCACGGTGTGGATTCACGGCGGAACCTATGAACGGGCCGCGGCGTTCACGCTGGAGGCCCGCGACTCAGGCACGGCGCAGGGGATGATTGTCTACCGCGCGGCGCAGGGGGAAGCACCGGTGCTGCTGGGCGGCCGCATATTGCCCGCCGATGCTTTCCAGCCCGTCACCGACAACGCGGTGTTGAAGCGGCTCGACCCCGCCGCCCGCGACACCGTTCACTGGGCGGACCTGCGCGCTTTGGGCATCACCGAATTCGGCGAATTCCCGGACAACTTCACCACACCGCCGGTGGTGCCGGAACTGTTCTTCGACGGCAGACGCATGCCGCTCGCGCGCTGGCCCAACGGCGACGAGTGGGCCACCATCGCCTCCGTGGTGGACAGCGGTCCGGCCCCCTGGCGCGGCCAAGCCTCGCAGGACACGGGCACCTTCGAGTATTCCGGCGACCGGCCCGCGCGCTGGACCGCCGCGCCCGCGGTCTGGCTCTACGGGTACTGGTGCTTCGACTGGGCCAGCGCGACCATCCGCGTGAAATCAATCGACACAGCCGCACGCCGGATAACGCTGGCCAGCCCGCATGTCTACGGCATCGGCTCGGGCAACAAGGCCGAACGCCGTTTCTGCGCGCTCAATCTGCTCGAGGAGATCGACAGCCCCGGCGAGTATTACCTGGACCGGGAGAACGGCCGCCTGTACTTCTGGCCGCCCGCGCCCGTCACCGCCGACAATGTCGTGCTCTCGGTGCTGAAGGACCCGGTTGTGCAGATGACCAACGTCACCCATGCCGTCCTGCGCGGGCTGACCGTGGCCTGCTGCGCGGGGACGGGTGTACAGGTGGACGGTGGCGAGGATGTGCGGGTGCTTGCCTGCGAGGTGCGCAACACCGGCCGCGACGGCGTGGTGGTGAAGGGCGGCACGGGGCACCGCGTCGAGGCGTGCAACATCTCCGAGACGGGCACGGGCGGCGTGGTGGTGGAGGGCGGTGACCGCAAAACACTCACCCCCTGCGGCCATGCCGTCGTCAACAACGACATATGGAATGTGGCCCGGCGCCAGCGGACCTCCGTGTACAACGTGCATCTGGGCGGCGTCGGCGCGCGCCTGGCGCACAACAGCATCCACGACGCGCCACACCAGGCCATCGGCATCAGCGGCAACGACCATGTCATCGAGTTCAACGACGTCTTCCGCATCTGCCAGGAATCGGACGACTGCGGGGCGTTTTACATGGGCCGCAACCCCTCCGAGCGGGGTACGGTCAT
>CAIXUF010001034.1 GCA_903922535.1 Candidatus Hydrogenedentota bacterium | reverse complement strand
CCACATCGAAGATGCCCACCAGCGCGAAGGGCAGCGTCTTGCCCAGCATCAGCTCGATGGGGCGGATGGGCGTCACCATCAACTGCTCCATGGTGCCGATCTCCTTTTCGCGCACGATGGCCATGGCAGTCAGCATGAGCGTGACCATGAAAATGATGTTGGTCACCACGCCGGGAACGAAGTAGTTGCGGCTGTGCAGGTCGGGATTGAACCAGATGCGCGTCCGCGTGGACACTCGGGGAGCGGTGAGGTTCACCGGTGCGCCGGGGCTGCGCGTCAGGATGCGGACGCTCTGCGTAAGCGGCATCACGGAGGCGGAAAAATCCGCCAGGATGGTGCCCGCGTAGGCGGAGACGATGGCGGCCGTGTTGGAGTTGGTCCCGTCCACCAGCACCTGCACTTCGCTCGGCCGGCCGCGGCGCACGTCGCGCTCGAAATCGGGCAGCACGCGGACCACGGCCTGGGCCAGCCCGCGGTCGAGCACGTCCTGCACCTCGGCCTCGGTGGCCGGCTGCGCCACCACGTCGAAGCGCTTCGAGCCTTCGAAGCGGGCGCGCAGGTCGCGGGCGAGCGGGGTGCGGTCCATGTCCATCCAGGCGATGCGCACGTGATCCACGTCCAGGTTCACGGCGTAGCCGAACACCACGAGCTGGATCAGCGGCGGGAGGAACAGCAGTACGCGCATGCGCGGATCGCGCAGCGCCTGAATCAGCTCCTTGCGGATGATCACTCCAATGCGTTCCCACATAGCTCAAGCCAGTTTCTGGCGCATTTTGCGCACCGTCAGCAAAAAGACGACTCCCGCGAACAGGGCCAGGAAGGCGAATTCGCTCCACAGCAGCCGCAGACCGATGCCCTTGAGAAACACGCCCTTCATGATGGTGACCACGTAGCGGGCCGGGATGACGTGGGTGATTACCTGGATCACCGGCGGCATGGTCTCGATGGCATAGATGAAGCCGGAAAGCAGAAAGGCCGGCAAAAACGAGCTCAGCACGCCCATCTGGTACGCCTGCAACTGCGTCCGGGCCGAGGCGGAAATGAACACGCCCCAGAACAGGCAGCAGAACAGGAAGAGGCAGATGGCCAGCGCCATCACCAGCGGGCTGCCCCGGAACGGCACCTGAAACACCCACAGGCCGACCACCAGCGCGATGGAGGCGTCCACCAGTCCCACCAGGAAATAGGCGAACATCTTGCCGAGCACGACTTCGACGGGCCGCAGGGGCGTGGAGAGGAGCTGCTCCATGGTGCCGATCTCCCATTCGCGCGCGATGGTCAGAGAGGTGAGCAGTCCGGCCATGATCTGCATGACGACGGCGATCAGACCGGGCACCACGTAATTCTTGGATTCTAGCGAGCTGTTGTACCAGACCCGCAGGCGCGCATCGACGGGCGGCACGACACGCTCGCCGCCGCGGCGGTTCATGATGTCTGTCCGCACGCGGCCCGAGTAAGTGCGCACCACGCTTTCGGCGTAGCCCTGCACGATGGAAGCGGTGTTGGAATCGCTGCCATCGAGGAGCACCTGCACGTCCACTTTGCGCCCCGCGTCCAGGGTTTTGCCGT
>CAIXUF010001033.1 GCA_903922535.1 Candidatus Hydrogenedentota bacterium | reverse complement strand
GGCAACGTTATCCGCAACGTTTCGTTTAACCGCCAGCCGGGTTTCCTGCGTCAAGCGGGCGCTTTGACGATCTACGGTTACCGCAGCGGCAAGGACTACATCGCCGGGGGCGGGCACCGCGACATCCTCATCGAGGACAACACCTTCGAGGACAACGACGGGCCCAATTTGCTGATCGCCACGGCGGACGGCGTCACCGTGCGCAACAACCGCTTCGTCCGCCCGATGCGGAACCCGAGCGCCTTCACGGGTGGCAAGGGCATCAATCCGCAGGCCCTGGTGTTCCTCACCCAGTGTACCAACGTGGTCATGGAAGGCAACCTCGTCTCAGCGCCCGGCACCGGCCTGGCGCGGCTGACCGAAGCCACGCCCACCGCGCACGGGTCGGGCTTCGACACAGGCGTGCGGCTTCAGAAGGCGGAACAACCCAAAGCAAAGTGATAGGTACTATGCTTCGAACTACTCTCGCGCTCCTCGCCAGCAGCGTTTTGATAACCGGTTCTGTCGGCGCGGGCTTCAAATTCGCCGGCCAATCCCACTGCGCGACGGACACGGTGATTTACAATCAAGCGAAGGACTTCGAGGTCGTGAAGGGGACGGCCTTCAAACAAGAACGCGTCGAACATCGAGAGAACTAATTGTCCCGTATGTCGTACCGCTTTAACACGATCAAACTTATGAATAGTCACTTCGCGTTTTCCTCGCTCTTACTAGCGAGCCTTAGTCTCTTCACGGCGCAGGCGCGTGCGGACGTCACGTTGCCGTCCATTCTTTCCAACCACGCGGTTCTCCAGAAATCCGACCGCACCCAGATTTGGGGAAAAGCCGGGGCGGGAGAAAAGGTGAAAATCACCCTGGGCAGCGCGTGCGCAGAAACCTCCGCAGGCAGCGACGGAAAATGGAAGGTCAGCTTAGACGTCCGCGAGATCGGCGAAGGGCCGTTTGAGCTGATCGTCGAAGGCGCCAAGCGGCTTGTCGTTCAAGACGTCACCGTCGGCGAAGTCTGGGTCTGCTCCGGGCAATCGAACATGGCGTTCGGGCTGGCCCGCGCCGGAGAGGCCGCACAGGAGATCCCGCGGTCGGCCAACGCCAAGCTGCGCCAGTTCCGGGTTGCCAACAAGGGTTCCGAGACGCCCGAAGACGATTGCAAAGGCGCCTGGATCGTGGCCCGGCCCGAGACCGCCGCAGAGTTTGGCGCGGTGGGTTATTTCTTCGGCAAAAAACTACAACAGGAAATCCATCAGCCCGTCGGACTGATCCTCGCGGCGTGGGCGGGCACCTCCGCGATCTCCTGGCTGCCGCAGGCGGCCTTTGACGCCGACCCCGAGCTGAAGAGCAGGCAGGCCAGCGTCAAGAAACGCGTGGATGATTTCCCTGTTTTGAAAGAGCAGTACCTCCCCGCATACCGCCTGTGGGAAAAGCAGTTCAAGCGGACGGATCATCCGGCCGATCCGGCTCTCTATGCGGCGACGGACATTCCCCTCGGCGATTGGAGAACCGTGACGCTGCCCTCTGCGCTGAAGGCCGCCGGCCTTCCCGATTCAGGGGCTGTGTGGTTCCGGAAGACGTTCACCGCTCCGTCCGGCTCCCTAGACAACGCGATGATCCAGCTTGGCGCAGTCCATGACTTCAACGCGTGCTTCATCAACGGGAAGAAGATCGAAGAGACCACGGTTGAAAGTTTGAAAGGCGGGTTTGACGTCCGTTACCTGATTCCCAAAGGCGTGCTTCGCGAGGGGGAGAACACGGTCGCCATCCGGCTGTTCACGCCCAGCGAGCGGGCCGCGATGCCGTCGACCCTGTTCATCGGAATCGGTTCGGCGCGCATCCTCCTCAACGGGGAGTGGCTGTCGAAGGTGGAATTCGAACTCCCCGCCCTGACCGGCGAGGCACGCAAGGCGCTACCGACCATACCGCCCAATCCCGGCACGCACAGCGTCCCCGGCCGCATTTTCAACGGCATGATCCACCCCCTGATGGCGTCCGCGATCCGGGGCGTCATCTGGTATCAGGGAGAGCAGG
>CAIXUF010001032.1 GCA_903922535.1 Candidatus Hydrogenedentota bacterium | reverse complement strand
TTGTAAGTTTCTGACTACAGCTCGAATTCGATCGTGACAATCTTCTTCTTGCCGAACTTCAGCTTCAGCGCATCGCCGTCGGTGCCAAGTTCCTCGCCGCGCTCCTCGTTCATGTTGGTGAGCCATGCGGCCTTGATGGGCTTGAACAGCCGGATGGTGCCGTCCACGTCCGAGGCAAGCGGATTAAACACGCGCAGGATGTAGTTGCCGGGACGGTCCTCTGCCTGTTTGAAAGCCGTCACCTGGAGGTTCTCGCCCTCGACGTCCAGGAAGCTCATCGCCTTGGGCAGGGTGCCCACGTGCGCGCCAGCCTGGGCCGGTTCTAGCGGCAGGTTCATGTCCTCGGCCTCGGCAAAGCAGCCGTTGGTCCAGTCGCCACTGTGCGGGTAGAGCGCATAGGTCCAGTCGAACTTGCCGATGCACTGGGCAAGGTCCATGTCGGGATAGGTTTCCCAGCGGCCGAAGACGGGCGAATTACGGTAGGTAAAGGCGCGGATGAGGGTTATGGTCAGCGGCCGATCAGCCTTGTCCATCGCCTCATATTCGCGCAGGCCGGAGTTGTTGACGATGGCTAAGCCGGCCTTGCCGTCGGTCATGTCGACGAAGCGGTGCATGGGGTACTGCGGGTTGGGACGCCCGTAGTAGGCATTGCCCGGCTTGACAGTGATGTCGCGGCCGATGACGTCGAAGCTGATCTCGGTGTCTGTGCGGTCGCAGTCCAGCCGCGTGGGGAATACAACCCGCAGCCGGTGGTGGCGGCAGGTGTTGTCGAAGCTGGTTTTCACGTCAAGCCGCTTGGCCCCGGCGCGCAGCGTGAAACGGCTGGTAATGATCATTTCGCGGCGCTCTTTCGTGCGGGCGGTGTCGTTGATGTCACCCTCGCGGAAGTCGATGTAGGGCGGGTCATTTACACTAACCGGGATGCTCATGTGGTAGTCCACGCGCATGCGCGCGAACAACGGTCCCGACTCTTCCAGGGCGATGTCGCAGGGGCAGCCGTGTGATGTGATGATCTCGTTGCGGTCCGGCTCCATGTGAATCCAGGAGTGGCCGGTTTCGCCGCTGTCCTCGAAGTAGTGCAGGCCCGTATAGGACTGGCCCGTCTCCTTGTGCATCATGTCGATGGTGCCATCGGCATTGAACCGGACGCGCATGTGTTCATTTTCGAGCACGTTCGTCTCGGGCACCAGCGTGCCGAACTGCGGCGCGAAGCTCTCCTCGCGGGTGATGTGATAGGTGCTGTAGCCGTAGGCGGGAACCTCGTCCAGTTCGACGTGGCAGCGCACGCGCTCGGTGCGCACCTCGATCGAAATGTCCTGCAGGTTGCGCACGAGCACACCCATGGGGAACTTTTCCTGCTTCTGCATGCGCAGTGTCTTTGCGCCGTCGGGCGTCTTGATGCTGAATGCCTCGTAGCCCATGTTCTGCGGCATGTCGACCAGGCAGGAAACGACGCCCTTGCGCGGGAAGGGGCAGGGGTTGAACACGGTTAACACCGTGTCCTTCTCCGTCAGGTCGGAATTGTCAATGGAGATTTGCACCTTCTCCAGGCCGCGCCGGGCGACGCCCTCGGCAATCAGGTCGATCTGGTTGAAGCGGAAAATGGAATCGCGCTCCATCTGGTCGATGCCGCCGCCGGTAATGGTGTCGTGCGGGTGGTTCTGCAGCAGGAAACGCCAGCAGCGATCGAGGGCGGTCTTGATGTATTCGCCGCCGATCATGGATGACACGGCGCTCCAGGGTTCGGCGCGGCGCTGCAGGGCCACTTCGGAGTTGTGGTTGGCCTGCTTGAGCCGCGGCCGGGCGCTGATGACATCGCCGAAGAGATGGGTCCACTTGCCCGTCGCCCCCGGATCGCGGAATTCGCCGCGCAGGACCACGGGATCCTTGACCTCCTTGCGGATGGCCTCCATATAGGTGCCAAGGTCGGAGAATTTGATGTCGTGCTCGGGCAGAAGTTCCTGGCAGAGGCGCATGATGCGCGTCTCTTCCGGGTCCGGGTTGGACGTGTCAAAGCCCTGCATGCAAACCATCTGGCTTGTGCTGAAGTGTTCCGATTCGTCCTGCACCAGCTTCACCAACTGCTCGCGGATGGGCGCGTCGTTCCACATCTTCTTTTTGTCGTCGAGGACGTAGTAATGATCGCGCGGGCGGCTGTCGGAGGCAAGACGGAAGGGTGCCGCGCCCCGGTCCCAGTTGTAGCGGGTAAAGACGTCTGCCGGGCCGTAGCGCAGCATGCGGTAGACGTAAATGTAATAGCTGAACCGGCTCATGGTGCCGAAACGCGAACCGAGCAACCGCGAACCGTCGGGACCTTCGAGGATGTACTCGCACTTGGGCGTGTTGATGCCGCGGTAGAAGATGATGGTGTCAATGTCGAATCCGTTGTAGATCTGCGGCATCTGCGAGGTCTGGCCGTAGCCGAAAGGCGTGTAGCCAACCTTGGTGGTCTTGCCCAATGCGTCGGCGGAACGGTGTCCGACCACCAGATTGCGCACCAGCGACTCGCCGTTGACGATGTATTCCTCCGGCAGCGAGTACCAAGGGCCTATAAGCAGACGGCCGGACTTGACGTGCTTTTCGATGGTGCCCCGTTTTTCCGGACGCAGTTCGAGGTAATCCTCCACGCATAGTGTCTGTGAGTCCATCGTGAACGAGTGGAACTCCGGATCGTTGTCCAGCAAGTCGAGCAGTTCATCCATGAACTTGAGCAGCAGGAGCCGGGTTTCCTCGAAGGGGTAGCCCCATTCGCGGTCCCAGTGGGAATTGGACACGACATGGATGGTCTTGCGTTCCTCAGTCATTTACATTCTCCTGATGCCGAACAGGCGTCTTGTTTGCAAGGGGCGAAAATCAAAGAAATACGGGCCGCAATGTACACTGCGAGCGCCGGGGAATACAAGATACGGTCCGCCTGTCGCGCAATCGTGTTGTGCTGGAACAAACTTCTTCGGACTCGCCACCAGTGGCAGTGTCTGCGCCATTATTCTCTGAGTGCCCTGTGTAACGCTACGGGGCGAGGGAGCGCTGGACCTAGCCTGCACAGGTATACTCCGACCTCCAGGCGAGTGGTGGCCTTCCAGCACTAGGAACGGGCGATACGCATCAGGTCCGAGTCCAGCGCAAGGGGTGTGCCGCCCTCGACGCAGTTGTACTGTTCAAAGTCCGTGTATCCCACTTCGCGAAGAAAGTCCTCATCGATCAGCGCCCGACCGTTCGAGAGTTCAGGATGGTTCAGGATCTCCAGCACCGCGTCGGCGAGGATGTCGGCTTTGCGCCAGAATTGGGGCTCAGCCAGGCCGAAATTGATGGTGGCAAAAGATTCAATCACCGTCTTGGGCCATAAGGCGCTGGCACGTATGCCATGGGACCGCATCTCCTCGGCCAGGCCGAGGGCGATCATGGTCATGCCGAACTTGCCGATGGAATAAGCGATGTGCCCCGGCACCACGGCCAGGTCCACCGGGGGGGACATCATGATGACGTGCCCGCAACGCTGGGCCTTCATTGTCGGCAAGAACGCCTCTGTCACGGCGTAGGCACCGCGCGCGTTCACCTCCATCACAAGATCAAAACGGTTCATCGGCGTTTCGTCCATGGGCCGCCACCACAGGGCTCCCGCGTTGTTGATGACGGCATCGACACGGCCAAAGCGATCCAGCGCCAACCGCGCGGCGGCCTGCACGCTGTCCACCTCGCGGACGTTGCATTGGACGGGCAATACCTGCGTGCCGTATGCCGCGATTTCCCGGGCGGCGCTGTGGATGGTGCCCGGAATGCGCGGATCTTCCTCCACCGATTTCGCGGCCACCACGATGTCCCACCCGGCGCGGGCCAATCGCAGGGCACAAACCTTTCCAATGCCCCGGGACGCGCCCGTAATAAAGGCCACTTTGCCCATGTCGTGTTATCTCCTGAATTGCCAAATCCGTTACGCTTAGGAACATGAAAGAGCAACTTCCTGTTCCTGACAGCGTGGTGTGCGGCTTGTTGGGTGGTACTTGTTCCCGGCCACTTTTGAAGTGTCAAGATTGTAGTTGACATGGAAGTGCGAAAATCGGTATAATTGCTTCGGCGAATAAGTAAAATACGAATTCTGGATATGGATCAACTGCCGTTTAGGAAGTGCCCTGTTGACCTTTGCCAGTTTATTCAGTTTTCACAAACAGCAGGAGGCTGAACCGTGTCAGACAGAGAACAGAAGGCTTACACGACCTTTGAAGCCGCGAAAATATGCCACGTAACCCATCACAGCATCAAGAACTGGATCAAGCAGGGTCTCATCAAGGCGTCGCGCACGCCTGGCGGCCACTACCGCATTCTTGAGCGCGACCTGGACCGCTTCCGCGAGAAGTTCGACATGTTCCCGCGCGAGAAGGGGCCGCTGAGCAAGCGCATCATGGTGGTGGACGACGATGCGGACGCCCTCAAGCTCATGGAGAACATCCTGACGGAAGAGGGGTTCGAACTCATCCCGGTGTCCAACGCCACCGAGGTGGGCCTCAAAGCCACCCAGATGATGCCCGACTTGATCCTGCTCGACTTTCTCATGCCCGAGTTGAACGGGTTTGAGGTGTGTTCGGCGCTTCGGGACAACGAACTCACGCGCAGCATTCCGATCATGGCCGTGACGTGCCTCGCCAAGGAGCGGGACATCGAGCGCATTTTTGAATGCGGTGCGGACGACTACCTTGCGAAGCCGTTCAAGGTCGACACGCTTCTGGAAAAAGTTCGGGAATTGATTGGACGCGGCCGCGCCACCGAATAGCCGGCATGCCCCGGAGCAGTGCCGCGTTTTCCGAACGTACAGGACAGCACCATGACTAAGAAGCCGTCACGCGGCAGCATCGAGCGCCGCTTTGTGGTGTCGATACTGTGGGTGGGCGTAATCCCGATGGTGCTCGCCATGATTATCGGCTATCTGGCGGCGCGCGAGGCGCAGCAGAAAGCCAATCTTCAGGATCTTTCCACGGCGGCGCGCAAGACGGCGGACGCAATCCGCCTTGCCTTGGAGGAGCGCCAACTGCAGGCGGTGCGGGTGGCGCA
>CAIXUF010001031.1 GCA_903922535.1 Candidatus Hydrogenedentota bacterium | reverse complement strand
GTCAGGCCGCATGTGCCGGTGATCATCAAGCCGTCGTCGTTGATCAGAAAGTCGATGATGCGATGGCTTTGGCCGAGGAGCTTCGGATCCGGCTCCCCGCGATACAGGTCCAACTGCGCCAGGCACCGGTTCATGAACGTGTAGGCATGGCCGTCGCCGCTGCTGTACTGACCGTCATTCACCAGATCGATCGGGGAATCCCAGCGGCGGAGCCCGTCGCGTTCTAGGATGTAATCGCGGTATCGGGCGTTGCCGGTGGCCGCGCTCAACAAAATGAAGGCCCGTTCGACGTCGACCGTGCATACCAGCTTCGGATCGCGCGCCGCAACGGCCGTCTTGTAGTTTGTCACGACGTATTCGGCCAGTTTCTGGGCGGCTTGAAGCGACGACGGGTCGTGAAAACGCCGATAGTCGTCGACGAGGGCATGGATAACGTAGGCAATCTCGTGCTCGTCGAAGATGTCGCGAAGGCGCGCACCGTCTGGAAAGGTGCCGATATAGCCGTCTTCCAACTGGGTGCTGAGAAGATCCGCGAGCATATGGTCTTTCAGTTCAACGGCTTTGGGATCCCGCGAGTAATAGGCGAAACTCACCGTGGCATCGAGCAGCTTGCCGAGCCCGATGTAGCCAAACAACGGCGTCTTCCTCTCGTGAAACGGTTTGAGAAAGTCGTCGTCGACATTGACGGCCAGGAGATTCTTCTGGATGGTGAGATCGATGCGGCGGCCGATTTCGCCGCCCAGGCTGACCTGACCGGGATCCACTGAAGCATACGGTCCCGCGCCCTTGGGCAAATCGGCGGCGAATGTCGTGGATGCCGCGACTGCGGCGGCCAGCATGAGAACATGGAACGTGTGCACGGGGCGATCTCCTTGACTTCAATCAGGTCCTTGTATTCTGCCGGGGATGTGGCATAATACCATCCATCTTTACTGCTTTCCCGGCTCATCCACACGATCAACCGAGTAAAAAATGAGACGGGAATCGCGGCGGTTCGGGATAACGACCTCGAACCCCTCTTTGCGAATCTGCTCGCCGTACACGCTCCAGGTCTTTCCGGAATCATAGTCTTCGAACTTCCACTGTTTCGCAGGGTCAATTGTCAGAAGGTCAAATGTCATCGCGCGAACGTCGCTCGTGGCTCGGCGCAACGCAAGAATCATCCCCTCCTGTTCCTCGGGAAGATACAGGTGATAGGCGGTCCATGCGGCCGGATTGCGTTGTTCGTTAATCAAAGGATAATAGTCGCCGAAGAAGTATTTCTTGCAGCGTTTCGCCTGAACAACGTTCGCCTTGATCTGGAGCCATTCCGGCTCCGTCTTGGCAACGAGCCAGTTCTCCATGCCGGGGTTCAAGGCGCTGCGGGCGTCGTAGGTGTCCAAAATTGTCCAGCCGCGGGTCGCACTTCCCTGAATCGGGAGCCAATGCTGAATGCCATAACTGTGGTCCTGCGTCGACTCGGCAGTCGCTTCGGGAAAGCAGTTGTAATCGCTTCGCCAGAGCGGTTGCCCCCGCGAAATCGATTCCAAGTCGATGCGCCGTCCGCCGCTGGCGCAATTGAGGATGGCCAGGTGCGGGAACTCCTTGAGAAGCGCGTCCCAAAAGGCAAAATGTCCCTCGATGAACCGCATGTCGTTCATCCCCCAACGGTTGGGCTCGGCCGCCGTTTCCAGATAGGGGTTTGGTTCGATATTGAAATCCTCCTCGTACCAGTCGATGTTATAGTCCCTGATCAGACCGGCCACGACATCGATCGCCCACTTCAGTGATTCCGGTTTGCCAAGATCCAGAAGAAGCGTTTGCCCGTCGCGAATTTTGCCGTCGGCATTTCCGGTGAGGAAATACTCAGGGTGTTCGAGTGTGACCGGCCGGCCGTGAATGGCGCGGCACGGTTCGACCCAGACCAGAAACTTCATTCCCGCCGCATGCGCGGCGTCGCTGACCGGCTTGAGCGTTCCGTTGTGCCAGTTCGGATTCGGCCGCCAGTCGCCGGCCATAGGCCCCCAGTCGCCCTCGAACACCGAATACGACGGCACAACGCCCGTTCCGTACCAACCGGCGTCAAACCAATAGACGTCCAACGGAATCTGGTACGCCTTGACCTTGTCGATGAATTCGAGATGTTCCTTCGACGGAACCCCTCCCCAGACAAGTCCGGAAATCGGCGGATCAACCAGCTTTCCATCGACACGCGGCGAATAATGTTGAAGGACCAGTCTGCGAAACATGTTCTGGCCGTGAAGCATCTCCCCCTTCCAATAGAGGGCCAGATTCAACGTCGACCGCACCGTCTCGCCGGGATGCAGGATCGAATCGAAGTTCTCGACGCCGGCCAGAATCGTTGATTTCCCCCCACCCTGATGATCGAAATAGGCCCGCCAGGCGCCGCTCCAGCCGAGTCCGGTGATCAGCCCGTCGCCGCCGGTCTGATAATTGAAGAACGGCATCCATACAGCGCTCGAACGCTTGTCCTTTGGAATGAGGTAGGAATGTGCCTGTGCCCAGGCGGTGTTTGAGGGCGTGTCCATCGCGATCCGACGGCGTTGGTCCCACATCGAATTGTGCATGACCTCGCTCATGAAGTGAAAATCGTCCTCGTGACCCGGCGCACCGACCGAACGGTGCAGTATCGGCATCGAAGCGTCAGCCGCATGCCAGCAGGTGTCGATTCCCCAGAAATCGTGAAGCTTCGCCGAGTCGGACTGTCCGTCGTTTCGGACACGGACAACCCATTGGAAGGCGGGGAAATCCTGAAACTCGGTCAGTGTCATCTCGCAATAAAGCACAGTCTGGGCGTCTTTCCAGCTCAGAACATGCGTGCGCGTCCTGTCATTCTGCCAATCCCCCGACTTGATTTCCGCCGTCTCTATTTTGACCCATTCCCGGCTGCTTCGTTCGCCGCATTTGAACGAGAAGGGGAGGTCGGCGACGTAACGCCCGTCGGTCGCGTCCCCTTGCCTGAGGAGAAACTGTTTCCATTGCGCGACGAACGCCGTCTCGCCGACCGTCGGCTGTGACGAATACGGCTCGACCGGAATCTCGGCGCCGCAGGCGAATGCGGAGAACAACATTGTCGCGGCCAAGAACAGAGGCGAAGGAAATCGGCTTTTCATTGTTTCTTCTCCCGTGCAACCATGCCGTCTGGCACAAGCGGTTTGGCATTGGGCGGACCGAACGCGTCCCGGCCAAGCGCCGGTGGGGCATTCAAGAATGTCATAGCCAGGAGGCTGCCGGTCAACACACCGGGAGACGGTTCCGCGCCATGGCAATGATTCCTTTGATCCCGTGTCTCCAATCCGGGCATCGCCCGGAGAAGCTCCGAGCGGCACTTTGTTCCATCTTAAGGAAAGGCGGCGGCAGATTCCACTTGTCCTGCCGGATTTGCCCTGGCAATCCGGTTCGGCAGGCAGCCCGTCGCGCGTCCAACCTCGCAGACGGTCTCGGATGTCCCTTTGCGACCCGGTCCAACCGTTTGATCCGGGTTTTCAGGTCTGGCGGGAAATCCAACAGACCAAAGACCGGGTGGCCCGGCGCTTGGGTAACCTATCCTACTGCGTTCGCCCCGAGAAGACACCCAATCCAACGGGAACGCCGACAGCTTCGCGGTTGTTTCCTTGTGTAAGGAGACTGCAATGAAAGGAAGAGAACCCAACAGGGGCGGCTGTGGAAAATGTGCGCGCAGGGCCAATGCGTCCAGGACAGAGACGCAGGGACGCACTGTAAACAATTTGCCTGTTTGGCGCGAGGGCCTGAGCTGGATCGAGTACCTTCAACTGAAGACGTCATGGGTCTATTATGGCGTTGGCGTGCCCTGCGGCGACAATTCACCCGTCATGGTGATACCCGGTCTTCTCGAGACCAACCTCTGCTTTCTCGAAATGCGTCTCTGGTTAAGGCGGCTCGGCTACAGGGCCCTGGGAACAGGGATGTGGATAAATGTGGAATGCCCAGAAATGGTCGCCGAGCGTGTGTTTAAACTAATATCAAAGGAGTACGCGGCGCACGGCCGGAAAGTCCATCTAATCGGCCACAGCCTGGGCGGATTGATTGCGCGCGGGGTGGCCTACCATGCGCCGGACAAGGTCGCCTCCCTGATCATGCTCGGTTCCCCCTTCCGCGAGGTCAAGATCAATCCGCTGGTGGCGTACGGCCTCGATTTTCTGCGCGATCATGTCTCCACGCGCCGCAACTGTTCCCATACAGACTGTTTTTCTCTCGACTGTCCCTGTCCCGGCGTCACCATGCTGAGGGGCATCTTCCCTGCGAGTGTTCCCGAGACTGCCGTTTACAGCAAGAACGATGGGTTGATCGACTGGCAGGTCTGCATAAACGGCAATTCCAAAACGGATGTCGAGGTGCACGCATCCCATCTTGGCTTAAGGTGGAACCCGGAAGTGTACCGGGTCATCGCGGAACGTTTGGCGATGGCAAGACCGCAAGCCAAACCGCAAACCAAAAGGCGCCACAGAGCACCGGTGTCTCCTTGAAATGCGCACTTGCTGGCAGACAACGGGCTATAAAGTTTGGGCCAACCCGGGGACGTGTCAGCAATCCGGCACCCTTCAGCAAGAAAACGGGTGGCTGCTTCGCGTGAAGGAATGCATCCGCAAGCTGTCAAGCCATTGCCCTATCTCATCTTTGTCGTCAACGGGTTTTTGCCGCTCGCGAGCGGCAACGGTACGGGACCGCCCTCCACGATGGATTTGTACGCCGCCATGAGCACCTCCGTTGCGGCGACGCCGGAGGGCGCATCGCTGGAGGGCGGTGTGCCTTTCTCGATGGCCGCGATCAACTGCTCAACCGCGCCCACCGCCTGCGCGCCTTCGGCGAACTTGGCGAAATCCTGCGGCACGTTGTTGACCGTTACCACGCCGGCACTGGCATCGATATGGAACGCCTCATGCTCAAAATCGATGGTCAATGCGTTGCTGTGCCGCAACGGCCCCTCAAGCTGTTGTTTCCCCACGTCGAGAAACGCATAGAAGTCGCCGTAGTCCAGCACGATCTGCCCGAAGTTCTCGACATCCGCCTGCCGGTAAACATCCCATGTTTTGCGGGCCTTGGCGGTCACCGCCTTCGGGCGCCCCAGGAGTGACACGGCATAATCGATGGCATAACAACCCATGTTTGTCATTTCGCCGCCGCCAGACTTTGAGGGT
>CAIXUF010001030.1 GCA_903922535.1 Candidatus Hydrogenedentota bacterium | reverse complement strand
TCCCACCTCGTTGACGCCGGGCAGCGCGTACAAGATCCATGTGATCTCCGGAGACAACAACGCAATTGAAGACTTGAGCGACAACACGTTCAGCATTATCGCGCCCCCACTGACGCTCCTCTCCCCCAACGGCGGCGAAACTTGGGTGCAGGGCGAGACCCACAGCATCACCTGGAACCAGGGCGACCTGACCGGAGCCGTGGCAGTCCTGCTGAATGAGAACGGCGCGGACACCCTGTGGATCGGCGCGGGCTTGGCCGGGCAACTGTCTTGGACAGTTCCCGCATCGCTGCCTGCGGCCAATGACTACAAGATCCACATCATCTACGGCGACAACAACGCCTTTCAGGACCTGAGCGACAGCACCTTCACCATCGCGGCACCCGGCATCGTGCCCGACGTGGCGGGTCAGACTGAAGCGGCGGCATCCGCGGCCATTATCGGCGCGGGGCTCACGGTCGGCACCATCACGCACCAAAGCAGCGCGACAGTTCTGGCAGGCCAGGTGATCGGCCAATACCCGGCGGCGGGCGCTTCCGTGCCACCGGGAACTGCCGTGGCGCTGACGGTGTCCGACGGCCCAGAGAACTTCTTTGCCCTGCCGAAGACCGGCCCTGCCGCGCTGGAGGTGTCCTTCCAACTCGCGGACCCGATTGAAGCCACGAAAGTCACGGCCTGGGCCTGGGACTTCGAGAACGACGGCATCGTTGACAGCACCGAAGCCGAGCCGAAACACACGTACTCCGCCGCCGGCGACTACACCGTCGCGCTAACGACAACGACGGCGTCCGGGTCGCAGACCTTTGTGCAGCCCAACTGCGTGGAAGTCCGCACACCGGTGGACACGGTCGTCAACGAGCACGTCATCCTCATTGACAATGAACTCTACTACACCTACGTCTCGAAAACGGACACGGAACTGGTGTTGAACTACACGGGCATTGATCCGTCGGAGTTGGCAGTGGGCGACATTGTGGTCGGGTCGCAGGATGACGGTTATGCCCGGATCATCCAGGGCATATCGCAAGACGGGGCACTCATTACACTCGAAACGACAAACGCCGCGCTGGCCGAGATATTCGATCAGGCCGATATTTCATGCCCCGTGACATTCACCGGAGAGGACATGGCCAAGGCGGGGTTCCAGAAAAGTGGAGACACCGACTGGCGCATCCGTATGGACGACGTCCAACTTACCGCTGGCGTGCGCGTCTCTGGCAACGTGGGATTCGAGCCAAGTCTCGACTGGGACTGTCGGCTTAGGCCGATGTATCTTCGTTGTGTTTTTGTGGGGACACTCGGGATGAATATTGAGGCACAGGTCATCGGTGAGAACCTCCACGTTCAGAATGAAATATCGTTGTTGCCACGGAAGCTTGTCAAACGGTGGTTGATTTGGGTTTGTGGGTGGCCTGTGGTAATCAGCATGGAATTGGACATCAAGGCCGGGGTAGAAGCTGGCTTCGACGGAAATGTGTCTCTGTCGTCAGGATACAACACTTCCACAACGGTACGCTACGGGGTAGAATATCGTGACAGAACTGTCTTGCCGGTCGTGGGACTAAGCCTCGCGGCGAGCCGGATTGGCCCCGAATTCCAAATTGACGGTGGCGGCTACGCAAAGGTGTACGTCAAACCCGAGTTAAAGCTTCGTATTTACGGCGTTCTGGGGCCGGGTGCTGCAATAATACCTTACGTAAGAACTGATGTGCAGTTGTTGCCCACACGTGAACTTGCCCTCACTGCGGGCATCGATGGGGAGTTCAACTTCTCGCTGCGTGATTTGTCCCTTATTGGCATTGACTTCGACGCGGGTCTGGTTTGGAACTTCCCCGGCCCGACCTATACTCTGGCCCGTCTTCCGATTGACCCGCCCATAACCAAGCCTGCAAGCGCCGCCTTTGCCGCATCGCCCCTGGTGGGACCGGCCGCACTCAACGTGGCATTTACCGACCAGAGCAATCCGGGGAACGGATGTATCACTGCGTGGCATTGGGATTTCGGAGACGGGTCAGACAGCACGGAGGCAAGTCCGAGTCATGCCTACGGGAATCCTGGGACGTACCGTGCGAGCCTCCGTGTCGGGGGAACATCGGGGCAGGAAGACTGGCCTGCCACAAGAATCATCCAAGTGCTGCCGCCTCAAACGAAGCCCACGGCAAACTTCAGCGCCGCGCCCACGCAGGGCAGCGCGCCGTTATATGCGCGCTTTACGGACCTGTCCACGGCGGGTTCGGACTCGATAACATCGTGGGCGTGGGACTTCGACGGCGACAGCGTGGTCGACAGCACCGAACAGAACCCGACACACGTCTACACCACGCCGGGCACCTACGCGGTGACGCTCCTTGTGACAACCGCTGCGGGAACGAACGCGTTGACGCGGCAAGGTATGATCCACGTATCGTCGCCGCCGTCCTATCCGGGCAACACGGAGACGGTGATGCTGCCGGGCGGTGTGCCGCTGGAGATGATGTGGATACCGGGCGGTACCTTCATGATGGGTAGCCCGGACATAGAGCAGCACCGGGATACTGATGAAGGACCTCAGCATTCGGTGACGCTGAGTGGGTTCTGGATAGGCAAGTACGAGCTAACCAAGCGGCAGTGGCAGGCGGTGATGGGGTCGACACCCTGGTCTGGACGATCCAATGTGCTTGCGGACCTGGACAGTCCGGCGGTGTATGTGTCTTGGTATGACGCGCAGTCGTTTGTCATAGCGGCGAATAGTTACACCGGCAAGACGTTTCGTTTGCCTTCGGAAGCACAATGGGAATACGCGTGCCGTGGGGGTACGTCGACGCAATTCTACTGGGGCAACGACCCAGCCTATGTTCTCCTCTATAATTATGCCTGGTGGGGCGGAAACGCAAATTCTGTCGGACAGCAATACGCGCATGTGGTAGGCCAGAAGTTGCCGAATGCCTTTGGTCTTTACGATATGAGCGGGAACGTTTGGGAGTGGTGCGAGGACTGGTGGCACTCGAGTTACACGGGAGCGCCGACAAACGGTAGTGCGTGGGAGTTACCCACAGGCTCATACCGGGTGCTTCGTAGCGGTAGCTGGAGCAGCGATGTCAACGCCTGCCGTTCGGCCGACCGTCTCGCCCTAACCCCTGGCGACACGAACTTCTATATCCTCATCGGATTCCGCATTATACAGATACCGTAGTGCTTTTCAGTGTTACCCTGTTCACTTTTTTTGCTTTACAATCATCACGCGCGTCGCACGTGAGTGAATTTTGGCGCGCAGGGCGAAATCAGCCTTTCCGTGCTGTGCGGCGATGGCTTCGCGACAACACCTCGTACCGCCGCCGTCCCAGGGCTCTACAGGGACAGGGCAGGCAGGACGCCTACGGCGCGGCAATGCCCGTCGGGAGCGAGGCGCGCTCCTTTGGGCAGGGCTTCTTGCCGGTGTTTTGGCGTGGAATCCCCGGAAATGCCCCGAAATGGGCAAAAACGGGCCTTTCTGGGGCAAAAATGCCTTTTCCGAAAGGGTAAATCACGCGTGAGTTGAGGCTACTGAGGCATGAGTTGAGCCTTATGAGGCATGAGTTGAGCCTTATGAGGC
>CAIXUF010001029.1 GCA_903922535.1 Candidatus Hydrogenedentota bacterium | reverse complement strand
TGTTGGCGCGGGCGTGTGACAAGAGGAATGAAACGGCTGGATAGTAGTACAATTGCCCGTGTTGGCTTGGAAGGCGTTGGGTGTGCCTCATCCAGTCGCAATGCTGCCCGTTTTTCCGGAGTTTAGACCATGTATTTTCGCCGTTTCACGCACGCGAGTTTGGTGGTTGCGCTTGCCGTCCTTGGCGCCTGCGCCCCGGCGCGGCAGAAGAATGATAAGGCGCCGGCGAAAGCACCCACCCCGGCACCCACTGCGGTGACCGCCTTCCCAAAGGTCACTTTTGCCCATGAAACGGGCCCGTTTGGGGATATCGTGCGCAAGGTGGGCCAGGAGGCGGGAGGCGGCATTGTGACGCTGAGCGGACTTGAAGAGCGCTCCGTCCCCGCGCTGTCGGTCGAGCGCGCGCCCTATGAATCCCTGGTGAAGCAACTGGCGGATGCGGTGGAATGCAAAACGGCGCCCCTGAGCCATGCGTGGTTTATCTATCCGGAACCCTATGCGGCGCTGTTGCAGGTCAGCCTTGAAGGGCGGCTCGATGAGCGTTTCGCCGCCATGAACGCCAGCGTGGCCTTCGGTGCCAAGACACGCCTTGCAAACGTGTTCGCGGTGCTCAGCGAGAGCCTCGGCACGGCCATCGTTGCCGACAATTTCATTGCCGAATCCACCTGCGGCGAGATCTTCATGGACAAGGCGCCGCTCCAATCCGTTCTGGAGGCCGTGCTGATGTCGGCCCGCATCCCGTCCGAGGAAATCACCATCGACTGCACCGGGGAATACCTCTTCATCGCCTCGCTCCGCAATGCCGCGCCCAAAACGGTCCTGTTGACCGACGAAAACAGCCTGTCCCCCGAGCAAAAGGCGGGACTGGAGCGCGTTGTGGATGTTGTCCTGCCGGATGTCGGTGAAAACCCGGTTCAAACCGCCTTTGCCGCGAAAGCCGCCTTCCTTCGCGACGTGCTCACGCCGCTTACCCAGCAAATGAACGTGGAGGTTGCCGCGAAGCGGTCGCTTGCGGAGGTGCCGATCAATCCCTGCACGATGCACAAGGTGCGCGTCCGCACGGTCATGGACCTCCTCATACGGCAGTGGCCCCTGGCCAATTTCGGCTATGAAGTGAACGGGGAACAGTTGCTCATACGGCCGCGATAGGGGTGCCCGGGGCGCGGATGTGGCGGGGCTTCATGGACGATATGGACGATATGGACGGGATGGGCGGGATGGACATGGTGCTGAGAACGGCGGGAAATATTGGGATTGCCGGGGTACTTGACACGGGCGAAGGAATGTGTCACACTACGGCACAGGTGAAAAGGTTTTCAGTATAACTTGGAGGACATATCATGGCAGCCAACGTGGAAGAGAAGGGCAAGGCGAAGGCTCTGGACATCGCCATTGCACAATTGGAAAAGCAGTTCGGGCGCGGCACACTGGTGCGCCTGGGGGATGATTCGTTCAAGGACGGCGTGGAGGCCATCTCCACCGGCAGTCTTTCGCTGGACATCGCAACCGGTATCGGCGGGCTGCCCCGCGGTCGCGTGGTCGAGATTTTCGGCCCTGAATCGTCCGGGAAGACCACGCTGGCGCTGCACGTGGTTGCCAGCGCCCAGCGCACCGGCGGAATAGCGTGCTACATTGACGCGGAACACGCGCTTGACCCGACTTTTGCGGCCAAGATTGGGGTGGACATCGACAATCTTCTGGTCTCCCAGCCGGACACGGCCGAGCAGGCGCTGGAAATCTGCGAGAGTTTGGTGCGCAGCAACGCCGTGGACGTGATTGTGGTGGACTCGGTGGCTGCGCTGGTGCCCAAGGCGGAGGTGGAGGGCGACATGGGCGACATGCAGATGGGCCTTCAGGCGCGGCTCATGTCGCAGGCGCTGCGCAAGCTGACGGCGATTATCAGCCGCTCGAAGACGCTGGTCATCTTCATCAACCAGATACGCGAGAAGATTGGGGTCATGTTTGGCAGCCCGGAAACGACAACCGGCGGGCGGGCGCTTAAGTTTTACTCCAGCCTGCGTCTGGACATCCGCCGCATTTCGGGCCTCAAGGACCACGAGGAAAACGTTGGAAACCGCGTCCGCGTGAAGGTTGTCAAGAACAAGATGAGCGCGCCTTTCAAACAGGCGGAATTTGACATACTCTTCGATGAGGGCATCAGCCGCGAGGGTGACATTCTGGATTTGGCCATAGAGCAGAAAATCATCCTCAAGAGCGGTTCGTGGCTTTCCATGAACGGCGACAATATTGGGCAGGGGCGCGAAAACACGCGCCAGTACCTGAAAGACAATCCTGAAGTGACGCAGTCCCTCCGCTCCCGAATCCTCGAGACAAAGAGACTGGACTGGGTCGCCAAAGGCTTCGGCACAACGGATGCGATCAGCGCCGACACATAGGTCCGACAGCACGCAGACTCCAGAGACCGACCCTCCCCCGCCCCACTACGGGCGCAGACTGAGGGCCGGTCTGCTGTTGTTGCTTGTCGCGGCGGGATTCCTGGCCGCCGGGGCGGTGCTTGTGCGAAACCGTCTTGACGGCATACGGCAAATCCTGCTCGCGACGGCCAGCGAGCGTCTTGGCGGCCATTTCAGTGTGGGCACGGTGGCAATCAACGGCCTTCGCGGGCTGGCCGCCGAGGGGGTTCGCATTCATCTGGAACCGACGGACGGGCCGTCGCTGCTGCTCGACGCGCCCATGGTGCGCATCAACCTCGACTTGGCCGACCTTCTGGCGGGACACGTTACGCTGGGGCAAATCTCGCTTGACGGGGCCGTGATCGAGATTACCCGCCCCGCCGGGGCCAAGTGGTTTTCCGCCTCCAACTCCCCGGGTTCAACGCCGCAAATCCCAAATTTCCCCTTTCGCATCCGCGGCAACGGCTGCTCGGTGCATCTGTTCAACCTTGTGAATGACACCGATCTGCGGATCGACCACATTGATTTCGACGCCTCCCGCCAGCCGGGCGCCGCCGACCTCGTTGCCCGGCTTACAGGCATGGTCAACCAGAATGAGGAGAAGAGATTCGAAGTCTTTGGACGGATAGCCTCCATCGACGATTTTGACCTCCGCGCGCAGTCCGGGCCGGTCTCCATCGACGATGTCTGCCAATATCTGCCTGTCGCCCGAAAGTACGTTTCCAGCGGCGGCGTCACGCCGAACCTGCGCGTGGCCGGATATCCGGGCACGCTAATCACCACCGCGCTGGATCTGCGCTTCGAGCAGCTTGCCAGTCCGGCCCAACCGATCTTCCTCGCCCCGGCCACGGGTTCGCTCCACCTTTTTGCCCAGTATGACGCCGCCAAGGAACTTCTCGGCATCACCGCGGGACGGCTTGACACGGACCAGGCGTCGGGACGTCTGGAGGGAACAATTTCCTTTGCCGCGCCCAGCCCCGTGCTCGACCTGCGGATCAATGCCGACAAACTCCCCATTGCCCCCGCCATTGCCCAATACCTGCCGCCCGCAACGGAAGCCTACGGCGACCTGTCGGCGGAGCTGGGCACCCCCTACCGCCTCTCGGCGACGCTGGGCGGCACCCTGGCGTCCCCCTCTTTTGTCGCGCAGGGCTCGGCCGCGTCCGCCAAACTCAAGTTTGCGCCGAAGAAATCCCTGGGCCTGCCCGGCGCGCAGGTAGAACTTGGCGCGGTCGAAGTGTCCTGGGACTCCGCCACCCGCCAACCAAAGGGGTCTCTCGTCATACTGGGCGGCGGCATTTCGGAACCGTTCAAGGGAATCACCCTTTCACGCCTCTCCTGCTCGGCGCTTCTGTCCGATGGGGCACTGCGCGCCGATTCCCTCAGCGCGGAAATCAACGGACAGCCGTTCTTTGGACGTTTCAGCTACGATCTCGCCAAGAAGAACGCGGCCTTTTCGCTTAACGGCACCTTCACCGACCTGGAAAAGACCGTGCTGCACGCACCAGTTCCCGACCTTATGCTGGACGGGACCGCGAGCATCCGGTGCAGCGGCAGCATTTCGGAAAAGCTGATAGAACTCGACGCCTCCGCCGATTTGACCCAGGCGCGGGTCGGTTTTGAATGGTGGCTCCGCAAGCCCATCGGCACGGGTGCGGGCATCAAGAACCTGAACGCGAAGATCGTCCCGCACAAGACCATGGAGATACACGGCGAGGCGGCCATCGACGCAACCATCATCAAGGCCGTGTTGAGCCACCGCTGGAGCCAGGACAAGTGGAAGCAGACGCACGCGCGCGTGGATGTTCCCAAGCTGGACATCAACACGGCGGGAAAGTGCATGAACATCCCGTACACCGCGACGGGCACCTTTGCCACCGACGGCTTCTATGAGTGGAAGCCGGCCGGCAACGGCCCCGACGCCAATATCATCACGCTGGGCGGCGAATTCGACTATGTGCACTTCGTGCCGAAAGGCTGCCCGGTTCCCATGGTGTGCAGCCATGCCCACTTCGAAATGACCCAGGACAACACCAACGAGGCGGCACCGACGGGACGGATCGTCATCCGCGCGGAGGACGCGCACATTCCGCCGACGAGCGCGACGTGGCTGCTGCCACTTGAGCCGCTGGACCCCAACAACGGCCCCGCCAAAAAAGACGACGGGGGGCCTTCGCGCGTCTGGGACTATGATCTCAGCGGCGGTAGCCTGGAAATGCCGCCGTGGAAGGGCACCGATTTCAAGGGCAGGGTTTTTGACAACACCAAGGAATCCGGCCTGTCCAGTTTCGAGGCGACCGTTGACGGCGGCACGGTGCATGGCAGCTACACCCATGGGAAGGGGACGAATTTCATGCGCCTTGCCGGCGAGTGGAACAATATCCCCGCCTTCTACATCATCCGGCACATTGATCTTCCAGAGGTGCTGGAAGGCCGCATTTCCGGCAAGGTTGACTACACCATGAACTCGGACAACCCCACCGCGACGCTGAATGGAAAGGCCACCTTTGCGGCGAATGAGGGCCATTTTCTTCCGGAGGCGCTGGCGAGCACTTTCGGCGCCGAGCTTGGCGGCTCGCTTGGACAGTTGCACCCGTCGGCGCTCACCTTTTCGAACTTCAGCGGCGATGTTGTGCTGAAGGCGGACCATATCATCACGGACAACATGAAGGTCGAGCTGCCGGGCATGACGCTGTCCGGCAACGGCACCTGGGTCCTGAAGGGCGACATTGACTACAACATCACCCTCAGTGTGAATCCCGACACGGCGGAGCAGATCCCGCTGCTGCGCGACAGTTTCAACCTGGAGGGGCTGCGCCTCACCAAGCGCAATGTGGACCTCGGCTTCCACATCACGGGCCCGTCCTCAAAGCCCATCAGCCAACTGGCCGGCATGCCCAACATGGGGGTGACCCTTGTGAGCGGCGCGGCCGAAATGACCAGCCAGGCAGTGCGCGTCATAGACCTGCCACGCCAGTTGCTCATGAGCATATTCAAGACCGGCGGCGGCATTTTGGGCGCCTCGCGCCAACCGCAGGAACCCAGGAAGAGCCCGCCCAAGAAAGCGGTCAAGTAGCGCGACATCTTGCGGCCTCCAGTCCCTTGCCACCAGATATTGGCCTAACGTATAATCAGCGCGGTACGGAAGGGTGGTGGTTGTGTCCCCCATTGGGGCAGTCAAAGCGGCGAGAAGGAGCACATGGAATTCAGCATCCGAAAGAGCGCGCGCAGTTGCGGACAGTGCGCAAAGGAGTTCGTGCACGGGCAAAGCATTCATTCTGCGGTGGCCTTCTCCGATCAGGACGCGCTTGCCCGGGCCGACTATTGTGACACCTGCTGGACGCCGCAAATCAGCCGCGCCGCCTACTCTTCGTGGACGACGCATTTCTGCGATCCGAAAGTGGCGGACCAGCAGCCTCCGGAGGTGTTTTCCCCGCTGCGCCGTCTGTTCTATGATGCCTGCGCCTCCGAGGACCGCCTTGAGCAGGCCAAGGCATTTCTTGCCGCGCAACTGCTTCGCCGTCAAAAAGTGTTCCGCCAAATACGGGAATCAAACGAACTGGAAGGCGAGATTCGCACCACCCTCTACACGGATCGCATAGGCAACCAGTTTATCGAGGTTCGCGATCCGAATTTCACCTATGCCGAACTGGACGAGGCGCGCGCGCTTCTTCTACATTCCCTCCGCGAACTTGAAGAGGGCGGCGCAGCCGATGACACGCCGGTTCCGAACACGCCCGGTGAAACAGACAGCGCGACGGATACGACGCAGGACGCGACAGAAGACGCGAACGAAGACGCGACAGAAGATGCGACGGAAGTCGTGGCAGAAGATGTGGTGGAAGATGTGACGCAAGACGCGCCGCCGGATGCGGTTCCGCCTGAGTCTGTGACCGAGTCCGATTCTCCTCTTTCCGAAGCGGGATAACCAGTCATGCCAATGTTCAGAAAACAGCAGACGACAGATGACCGCGGCGCGGTGCTGGTGGCCGAGGTCACGACGGGGCAGGCCGTCATCTTCCTTTGCCTGGCTCTTGTGCTTTTGGGCGCGGCTTTCATCGCCGGACGACTGGTGGCCCGGGTTGAACGGCCCATCGACATCGCGGCCCAACCTGCGGCGCAGGGGACTGTCAAGACGGTTGAAAGCGCCGCAGCACCTGTCGCGGCCGCGGCCAAGGGGGCCGCCCCTAAGACAGCCCCGGTGAAAAGCGGCCCGACGCAAACCTACACCATTCCCGCGATGGAGGCTGGCGCCGGAACGCCGGCACCCTCGGCGCAACCGGCGCCGACAGCCGCCCCGGCTCCGGCGAAGCCCGCGACAGCCACACCCCCCGCGCCGGTAACGCCAACGCCCGCAGCGCCCGTTCCCGCGGCCCCCGCGGCGGCGGCCACTCCGGCTGCGGCCACTCCGGCTGCGGCGACACCCGCAGCAGCACCCGCCGC
>CAIXUF010001028.1 GCA_903922535.1 Candidatus Hydrogenedentota bacterium | reverse complement strand
CCTCTTCGGCACGGCCGGGCCGGCACGCTCGGCCGTAATTCAAAACGGCCAGCACACCGTGCCCCTGCGCGGCACCTATGGGGATGTGGCGCCCGGAGCGGCACTGGCGCTCGCGGGCAGCACTGGACGTATAGAAATCGCCGTGCGCGACGGTAACGCCGCCGTCACCCTAGGCCTGCATCGCGGCTACACCATCCGCACCGCCTGAGGTTCCGCCCTGCGCAGATTCTGCGCAGCCCCGATCTCCTGCACAGGCAAAGATTACGCAGCGGAGACCCGCATTTAGCCTGACCGCCATAATAGAACTCGTGGACGAAATGAACGGTATGGACGGTATGGACCCGCGCCAAGATCTGTGCGGCAACCCGTCCATATTGTCCATATTGTCCATTTCGTCCATACTGTCCATATTGTCCATGTTTTTTGGGTATTGTCCAGACTCGCAACACCCCCAAAACATCCTCTCGACTGAATCTCTCCCCGCACCCATCTTCGCCGCATGGCACGAACCTTGCCTTGTCCCAATCGAAACGTCCCCGTGCAGGACGCGGCCACAAACTGAATGCAGAACAAAGAAGGAGACGCGGCAATGAAAACCACGCTGCTATTAACGGGCTGTATGGCCCTGGCCGCCTCAGTGCTCATTTTGGCCCCGGCTTTGGCCCAGGGCGGCCCCGGTGACGGTTATGGTCCACCCCCCGGAGGACCCGGTGGCATGATGCCGCCGCCCGGTGGTCCCGGCGGCGGACCCGGCCACTTCGGCCCCTCCCCCGACCAGTTGGACGCCAATCACGACGGCAAGATCACCAACGAGGAATACACTGCGGCATGGGACAAGTTCATCCAGGAACAGTTCAAGAAACTGGACACCAACAGCGACGGCAGCCTAAGCAAGAAAGAACTTGAGAAGACCGACAGCGCCGAACACGGTCCGCGCGGCGGTGACCACGGCACCGGTGACACCGCAGGCGGTCCCCCACCACCACCCGATGGCCAGGCCGGTGGAAGGCGCCCGCCCATGAGGCCGCCGCATCCCACAGCCGAACAGCTCGACGCCAACAAGGACGGCAAAGTCACCAAGGAGGAATACACCACCGCCTGGGCAAAGATCGTCCAGCGGCAGTTTGACGAAATCGACACCAACAAGGACGGGAGCCTGAGCAGGGAAGAAATGAAGAAGGCCCGCGGTCCTGAACCCGGACACGGCGGCCCGGGCGGTCCCTTTGGTCCCGGTGACGGCCCGCCCCGACAGTAATTCATATCGGCCGAACACAGGCGGCGCATCGGAAACTGGTCCGGTGCGCCGCCACCCTGCCTTGCCCCGTTGTCAATGCTGCCCGCAATGCCCGGATGACATATAATCGATGCGCGCCGGGAACCACCCCGGAAGACAGAGGAAACAAATCAACCATGCGCCGAAACCTGACCTACGCGCTGCTCGTGATCACGTGGCTGGCTTTTGCAGGCTGGCAGCTTCTCGAACACCAGAGGGCGGGTGAGTTGGCCAGGAAGAATCTGGCAAACCGCGCCCACGATCTTTCCGCCGCGCTCAGCGTGGTCATCCGTTCCCAGGGAAGAACCGCGATCATCCCCAAACCCCGCCTGGAGGCGGCACTCAGCGAACTCACCAACTCAACTGAACTTCGGTCCGTCATGCTGCTCAACGCCGCCGGCGAGGTGGTCGCCAAGGCGGGACGCCCCATGGTTGTCGACGCGGCCATGCTGCTGCGCACCCATGAATACTGGACGCGCGACACCGCCTCTTTCGCCAACCTCGTCGCACTGGGCCCCGGCACGGAAGGCAACGCAAATTCTCCCGCCATCCTGCCGCTGGACGCGCCGCGCGACCCCAACGGGCACGGCGAGGCAAGAACCGTGCAGGATTTCCTGAACAGCCCCTTTGTCGCGCCCCTCATCAGCGAGGCCAACCGCAAGACGCTGCTCGGCATGGTCGGCGACAGCCCTTTGAGCGCGGAACAGGTGGACACCATACTCGGCATGTTTCGGGAGGGGGCCGTCAATGAAGGCCGCGCCGAAACACTGCGCCGCTCGCTGGTGGGCCGCCCGCTGACCGAGGAGATGCTTAGAGACCTGCTCATGATGGCGCTGGGCCCGCCGTCCGGTCCGCCGCCCGAACAACCGCCCTGGATGAACCGGCCCGAGTATGAGCGGCTGGTGCAGGAACACGGCGTGCACTGGTTCCTGGTCACCATTCCGACGGACGCGCTGCGCGCCGAAGTGGCCGCCGACCTGCGGTTGCGCGGCATTGTGCTCGGCGGCGCCCTGCTGGCCTGCATGGCCCTCGCCCTGGCATGGCGCTCCTTCCGGCGCTCCTCCGATCTGGCGGTCCAGCTTGTGCGCGCCCAGGAAATCTCCACCCGCCTGCAGGAACTAAATGTCACGGCGGCCGGCCTGGTTCATGAGACAAAGAATCCGCTCAACCTGATCCGGGGCATGTCGCAGATGATCGGGCGCGGCGTGGGCGTCCCCATGGAAGTGCGCGACACCGCCGAAAAGATTACCGAAGAGGCCGACCGCGTGGCCGGAAGGCTCAACCAGTTTCTCGCCTACGCCCGGCCCGTGCAGCCGGCCCCCAAACGGGTTGACCTCAACGCGCTCGTGCAGTCGATGTTCGATGTGCTCGCCGTCGACCGGGAAGAGAAAGGCGTTTCCCTTGTGCTGACCGGACCGCAACTTCATGTGATCGCCGACGAGGACATGCTGCGCCAGACCCTCTTTAACCTGCTGATCAACGCCGTGCAGGCCGTGTCCAACCATGGGCATGTCGAAGTGCGTCTGGCTGCCGAATCGGACAAGACCGCGCGCATGGAAGTCCGTGACAACGGCCCCGGTGTTCCCGAGAAGGATCGCGAAGAGGTGTTCCGCCCCTACGTCACCGCCTCGGAACACGGCACGGGACTCGGCCTCGCCGTGGTGCGCCAAATCGCGCTCGCCCACCATTGGGAGGTGGCCTGCGAATCCGGCGGAAACGGGGCCGTGTTTGTGGTGCGTGGCATTGCCTTGGACAAAAACGGCGCGAAGGACTGAACGTGAACAAACCGCTCGGAAAGAACATACTCGTCGTCGATGACGATCCGGGACAGCGCAGCCTGCTGGAGTCCTTCCTCTCCGGACAGGGCTTTTCCGTAATCACGGCTGTGTCCGGGCACGACGCGCTGGAGCGTCTCGCCGCGGCCCGCCCGGACATGCTCATCTCCGACGTGCGCATGCCCGGCATGACAGGATTGCAGTTGCTGGACAGCGTCGTCGGAAAATACGCCGGCCTGCCCATGCTGCTCGTCACCGCCTACGCCGACATACTCGACGCCGTCGGCGCCATCCGCGGCGGCGCCGTGGACTACCTGGAAAAGCCCATCGACCTCGACGAACTGCTTGCCACCGTGCGCCGCGCCCTGGTCCTGGCCGACAGCGGTCCCGCACCGGCCCCGGAAGGCTTCAAGATACCCGAAAACATCGTCGCCCAAAGCGCGGCCATGCTGGAGGTGCTGCGCGACGCCGCGCTGGCCGCGCCCTCCGACACGCGCCTGCTCATCACCGGCGAAAGCGGCACCGGCAAGGAAGTCGTCGCCGACCTCCTTCACCGCTGGAGCGCCCGTGCTGCCGGGCCCCTGGTGAAAGTGAACTGCGCCGCCATCCCCGAGAACCTGCTCGAAAGCGAACTCTTCGGCCATGAAAAGGGTGCCTTCACCGGCGCGCTCGGAAGGCGCATCGGCCGCTTTGAGGAGGCCGACAAGGGCACGCTGCTGCTTGATGAGATCGGCGAAATGTCCCCCGCATTGCAGGCAAAGCTGCTGCGCGTCACCCAGGACGGCAGCTTTAACCGCGTCGGATCCAACACCGAGATACAGACAAACGTCCGAATACTCGCGGCCACCAACCGCAATCTGGAGCGGGAAGTCGAGGCGGGACGTTTTCGCGAGGACCTCTTCTACAGGCTTAACGTCATGGAAATCCACGTCCCGCCGCTGCGCGAACGCAAGGCCGACATTGCCCCGCTTGCCCGCCAGTTCGCGGCCGAGTTCAGCAAGGGCAAGCCGCGTTTTTCCCCCGGCACCATCGCCTGCATGGAACTCCACGACTGGCCCGGAAACGTGCGCGAACTGCGCAACGTCATCGAGCGCGCCGTCCTCCTTGCCCGCGGCGATGTCATTCTGACCGAACACCTTCCCAAGCGCATGCAGCAGGCGCAGCCCGCAACGGAGACAACGCACGACGAACCCGCAACGGGCACCTATATGGACGACGTCGAGCGCGCCACCATCCTCCAGGTCCTGCAGGAGCACCAGTTCAACCGGAGCGAGACGGCCCGCGCTCTCGGCATAAGCCGCCGTACCCTCACCTACCGCCTCCAGACCTACCGCCAGCAGGGCTACCCGGTCGATCCGGAATAACCCAGAACTCCCGCCGGGACCCGCCGGGGGACTGGCATCCTGTTCCCGCCCAAACCCGTCCCATGCCAACATTCGCCCGGCCTGGGAACAGATACCTGTGCCCGGGTTTATTCGCAAGGATCGGTTACAGGATCTGTTTCCGGTGCAGGCGGGTGTTGGCAGACTCAAATCGTGGACGGAAACATGCATCCTCCCCCTGGATTTTTCAGCACCTAATCCCGGCTTGACCCTAAGCAGTGAATTACTCGCGGTGACGGGATCCGCACTGACGATGCTACAGTAGCGGCTTGACCAGAGCGGTCAGGATGTCGAAGGTGACGGGCTCTTCCAGCGTCTTTTGGAGCTTTCCCGCACGATCGTAAATGAGGGTAAGGGGCAGCGCCCCGCTGACTTCGGCGCCGGTGGCCTTGCCTATCGCTTCGGGATCGGCATTGGACAGCACGGACACGGGGAAGGGCAATTTGTTCTTCTCGATGAACGGCTTGACCTCGCCGGCAATCGTTTCCGGGGCGTTTGCGTTCACGCTGATGAAGGTCACGTCGGTTCGCTTGGTCTCGGTGTAGAACCTCGCAAACTCGGGCATCTCCGCCACGCACGGCGGACACCAGGTCGCCCACAGGTTCACCACTGTCACTGTGCCGTGGGCCGCCTTGATGCTCTCACCCATTTTGGCAGCGTCCACGGTGGATATTACAGCCGGACTGGAGGCGGCTGTGCTGTTGCCTACCGGGACATTTCCACACGCGGTGATCAGCACCAACACACCGGCAGCCACACACCCGCAGGCCAGACGTGTCAACGGCATGTGTTGGTCCCTGCAGGCCCCGCCGCTCATTTCGACACGCGCTTGATTCCGCAGCCCCAGGACTTCACTTCTTTGGGATCAACGGCCTTGCCGTCCAGAAGCGCCTTGACGGCGTTCTCCGCGTAGGGGGTGTTTCCCTTCTTGTCGGGCTGGGCGCGGTTGTCAAAAGCGCCGTGATAGGCCAGCTTGCCGTCCTTGTCAATGACATAGACTTCCGGGGTGGTCTTTGCGCCCACCGCGTCGGCGTACTTGTTGTCCTGATCCTTCAGGATGGGATAGATCTTGCCCTTGTCGGTGGCGTATTTCTTGATGTCCGCGGGCGCGTTGGTCGTGTTCGAGTCGATGCCCAGCACCACAACGCCCTTGGACGCGTAGCTTTTCGCCAGGGCGATGAGATCGGGGTCGGTGCCGCGCGAATAGGGGCAGCCAATGTTGCAAAACTCTATCATCACAATCTTGCCCGCATACTGGGCAAGCGAAAAACTTTTGCCGTCCAGGTCAGGCAAAGCAAATCCGGGCATGGTTTGCCCGACCGTTGCCTCGGCGAACGCCGGGTTCCCGGAAGCCTGCAACCAAAATGCGGTGGTCTGCGCCGCCATGACCAGCACCACAAAGACGAATATCTTCACAAAGTCACTCTTCATTTTCCCATACCTCTTTTTTCTGGCCAGGTTCTGATGATCCGGACCGTTTCTGTCAACAACACGATGTCACAAGGAACAACCTGTCTCTATCGGTGTATTTCCAGAATGGGGAAGGCAGGGTCAGGGGAATGGCTACTCCGGCAGGTCAACGGTCTCGCCGGTGTTGAGCACGACCAGCCGTTTGGTATTGGACAGGGTCAGTTTCTTGGACACCGCACTGTACTCGAGGGCTTTCCAGGGGCCGAAGACCGTGTCTCCGAGATCAAGATCCACCGTGCGGTTGCGGCCGCCCGGCACGTTGACAATGACGCGAAACCTGGGCGGGGAACCCTCTTTCCGCATTACCCCGCGCAGTTCCACACAAGCTCCGGTCGGTCGTGACGGGGTGTTTGCGGCGGCGGATGGCTCAGCGCCTTCCCCGTCCGCAAGGCTCGATTCTGCGGGAGCCTCCTTCGGCACGGCGTTTTCCGCCGGGTTTTTCTGCGTGACCGGCTCGGCTGCGGGAAATACTGCAGGCAGGGCCGTCTTGGCCGGCGCAACGGCGGGCGGAGCAGTGACGGGAGGAGTTTCCTCAAGGGCTGGTTTTGCGGCAATGGAAATCGGTATTGATGGTGAGGGCTCTGCTGCACCGGGGCCGGTGGTCTTGGATGCCGTGCTTGCAGCAGGTTCTCCGGTCGGAGCGGATGCTGCACCGGCTGCCATCGGCGTTGCGGCGGGTTGCGGAACAGGGGCGGGCGTGGCCGTCGGGAACAGCACGGCCAACAGCAACAGCGCCGCCGCCGCCGTGCCTGCGGCGGGGGCTGCCCACACAACCCCTCCGGCAAGTTTGCGCAGGACCATCGTGGCGCTGACACCCATGGCGACCCAGGCACCGACCGAAGCCGCAATCATCAATGCCAGATGGAAGGGATTGGCCAGGTAGCTTTGGGCGTCGGTCCCGGTTGCGGCGAAGCGCCAAGCAAGTCCCGTGAGAAACGCCTCAATGATCCAGAGGGCGGCGTAGAAGAAACCGCGCCGCGCGCGGCTGCTGAATGCGGGGACAACCGCCATCAACACCATGCCGGCCAGGAATCCCGTCTTGACGGCGGGCACGGGCAGCAGCGCCAGCAGCATCAGGCACAGCGCGGCAGCGTAGGCGGACACGGACTCGCGGGCGAAGCGGCGCAGCTCGTTGGGCTCCGCGAGCCGGCGGAAGAGCGTCGGCGGGCTGAGCGGCAAGTCGCCCGGGTCCTCGGCGACGGCCGCGTTGGAGGCCCAGTTGCGCCACAGGCGCAAATCGGCCAGCGCCCGGGAAATCGTGTGTGCCTCGGCCAAGACGATTTCCTGCGTCAGTTCTCCCCGGCGGCGCGGCAGAACCCCTTTCGCCAGCAGTTGCTGGTAGGTCTGGAGGGCGCTGATGTCGGTGTCGCAGTCCTTCACCACCTGGTGCAGCCGCGTGCGGCCGTGCATGATGCGCGCCTTGGCCCGCTGCGCGTCGGCGGCGGCCTGCAGCGGCCCGTCGCGCAGCGCCTCCCCGGGCACTTCCCCCTCGCGGACCATGCGCCGCCATTCGGTGCGCCGCCGCTCCGCCACCGAGTGGGCGTCAAAGGCCTCGCGCAATTCGTCAATGTACTTCTTCAGGAGTGTGCGGTCATCCTTGTCCTCGGCTGGCAGGGACACCTCGACGCGGCTGAGGTCCATGTCCTCCAGCGTCAGGCCGCCCGGCCCCCCGAGCAAATGCACATCTTCCGCGCGCAGCCAGTTCTTCAGGTTGACGCGCTGCCGGTCAAGCCATTCCCGGTGCCGTCGCAGTTTGCCGACGGCCTCGAAATAGGCGTCCGGATCCATTTCGCCCACGCGGAACTTGAGCGTGGTCTGCGCGATCTCGCCCAGTAACTCCACGATCCGACGGCCGGTGTCGTAGAGCAGTTCCCGCAGCCGCTGTTCCACCCGGGTGCGGGCGCGTTCAATCACCCGGCGGTAGGCGAGGCGGGTGTCGGTGTCCGCCTGACCGGCGGTCTTCTTCGATCCGGCAACCCGGGGCTGGTGCTCCACAAGATACTGGTATGCCAGAAGCAGGCGCAGCGGCTCCAGATCGTCCAGCGGCGCCGTCGGCTCCTCCATTTGTCCGCCGGACGGGGTGTCCATCCCGGAGACCGGCCTCTCCTCCGCGGGGGCTCCTGCCATGCGCCCTGACCTGCCCGAAGAATCCTTGGGAACGATTTCCGGTGTCACCTCGGGGAAGGGTGGAATCGGAGCGTTCGGGCTGTTCTTGTCAGCCCCATGGGTGCCCGGGCGGACGCGATCCCCCGCGCGCCGCAGCAGTTCGGGATGGTCCGCCAAACGGAGCGCGTTGTCGTCTTCGGGCAGTTCCTCCGGTTTGGGCACCCAGAATTTCTGTCGACAGGAGATGCACTTGCCCGGCTTGCCGTACATCTCGGCGGTGATGCGCATTTTCGTCCCGCAAAGGCAGTACAGGCGAATTTCCCGCGGTACGGTTCTCACGCGCGGCACTCCCCGTGCCCGTTCTTGGACTTGCCGGTCATGCGTATCTCCGCCGGAGGCGTCGGGCCATCCAGCCCAAACTCCGGCAACCCACGGCCTCAGACACCTTCCCGTGCAGCATCCTCATCCCTGCCCGGGAGTGTGATGTCCGTTTAACTGCAAACATTATACCGGAACGGGCTTCCCATGCATCAATAATCGCGGATAGCCCCCGCCGCAGCGCGAATGCAAATGTCTCCGCATTTGTTATGATGCCCCAATGGGCGGCACGTGGGTCGTTCTCTTTTGAATGCGGCGGCATGGCCGCCCGCACTCTCAATAGAAACACCGGCTTCGCCCCACCCCAATAAGGTACCTGTCCAATGCACCTCCTGGGAACACCGGACCGCCCCCTGCGGGTCGCCGTTGTGGGCAGCGGCCCGGCGGGCTTCTTCGCCGCCGAACCGCTGCTCAAATCGCACCTGCACTGCACGGTGGATATGTTCGACCGGCTGCCCGTGCCTTTTGGCCTTGTGCGCGGCGGGGTCGCGCCGGACCATCCCAAGATTCGCGGTGCCGCACGCACCTTTGAAAAACTTGCGGAAAACCCGCGCTTCGCCTTCCTCGGCAATGTGACCGTTGGCCGGGATGTCTCGCTCGACGAACTGCGCCGTTTCTACGATGCCGTCGTGCTGGCAACCGGGGCAGAGGCCGACCGCCCCCTGGACATCCCCGGTGGAAACCTGCCCGGCTGCCATTCGGCCTTCTCCTTCGTGGGCTGGTACAACGCCCACCCCGATTTCGCCGACTGCACCTTCGACCTGTCGCAGGAAACGGCCGTAATCGTCGGCGCGGGCAACGTCGCCCTCGACGTGGCCCGCATCCTGCTCACGCCCGTGGAGCGCCTGCGCCACACCGACATCGCCCGGCACGCCCTGGACGCACTCGCCGAAAGCCGCGTCCGAGAAGTGCATATTGTGGGACGCCGCGGTCCCGCCCAAGTGAAGTTTGCGCTGCCTGAGTTGAAGGAAATGGGAGCCATCCCCGGCTGCACACCCGTGGCCCGAGCAGAAGAACTTCTGCTTGATGACGCCTCCACACGGGAAATAGACACCCCTGACTTGCAGCGCATCATGCAGGTCTTCGGTGACTATGCATCACGGTCCCCCAACCCGTGCGGCCGCAAAGTTGTCTTCCGCTTCCTGCTCAGCCCGCAGACGGTTCGGGGCGTGGATAGGGTCCATTCCGCCGTCTTCGAGAAAAACCGGCTCGTCGGTCCCCCATTCCGGCAGCACCCGCAGGGAACCGGCGACAGTGTCGAAATACCCTGCGGAATCCTTTTCCGAAGCATCGGCTACCGGGGCGTGCCCATTCCCGGCCTGCCCTTCGCGGAACGGGAAGGCATCGTCCCCAACACCCTCGGGCGGGTCGAGCACAACGGCCGTCCCATGCCCGGCTTCTATGTGGCGGGCTGGATCAAACGCGGCCCCTCTGGCCAAATTGGCACCAACAAACCCGACGGTCATGAAACCGCCAAGGCGATCCTGGCCGATACCGCCACGCTTCCCCCCTGCCCCGAACCCCACACACAGCCCCTGAAAACATTGCTTCACGCGCGCGGTGTGCGCGTGGTTTCCCTCGACGACTGGCGGTGCATCGACGCCGCCGAGAAGGCCCGGGGGGCTCTCACGGGCAAACCCCGCGAGCGCTTTTCCCGCATCGAAGATATGCTCGCCGTCATCCGCTAGCCCTCTCCACACGTTTCGATTGTGGCCAAAAGAGAGTCCCGCTTCCACGTCCCGAAAATCACCTCTTGAACCTCAAGGTGGAAAATGGTATAATAACCCTCCGGGCCAAGAAGGTGAAGTACTCCTGCGTGGCAGCGATCTGAATTCATATTCTTCTATTTTTTCGTTTGTATTTGTGGGCTTAAGAGGGTTTACGGCTGCATAAGGAGCTTTAAGAATGGCTAAAGGCATTTGGCGGTACACAATGACGGCCCAAGAGCAGAAGCTCTGGGACAGCACAGAACTCAAGGGATGGCGTGTCGCCATGGAGGCCTATGTCGAGGACGAGGCACGTGAGCGGGGATTCGGTAAATACGCCATCATCAACCGCGCCAATGTGGTGGTGGCGGAGAACGTGGTGAAAGTGTTGGTCGTCGCGCAACCTGCGGCCACCTGAGCTTCGCCGCAAAGCGGCATTTTTGTAAAGTCACAAGTTCGCGCCGGGAGACACGTTAAGCGCTCCCGGCGCTTCTTTTATTCAGACCGTCCGTCCCCCCCAAAGCAGCGCCAACGGTCGCCTGTCAACTGTCTACCGTCCACTGCGTTTGCGTAAGGCAGAGTGTATTTTGTATACTTCCGCCGCTTCTCTTTCGGTGCCGGGGTAGCTCAGTTGGTTAGAGCGCTGGATTGTGGATCCAGAGGTGCTGGGTTCGACCCCCAGCCCCGGCACCATAGTTCAGAATCGCGCCACGGGCGTCCTCCCCGACGGGGATGGGGGCTCGGTTTCTTTTTATGGGGCCGACGTGCCGCGCACTTCCGGAAGGAATGAGGCCATGGAGAAGATCGAACCACAAGCCCTCAAGGGGTTTCAGGACCTGCTCCCGGGCGACATGATTGCCCGGGCCGCGGTCGTCGAGACCGTGCGACGCGTCTACGAGCGCTACGGGTTCCTGCCCATCGACACGCCCATCCTCGAAAGAATGGACATCCTCACCGGCACTGCCGGTGGCGACACAAACAAGCAGATTTTCGAGCTTTCCACCCCCGAGGAGGAACCCGCCGCGCTGCGTTTTGACCTCACGGTTCCCTTCGCCCGCCTCATCAGCCAGTACCGTGAGGAAATGAAGCTTCCCTTCCGCCGCTACGCCATGGGCCCCGTGTTCCGCGCCGACAAGCCCGGACCGGGCCGGTTCCGCCAGTTCACCCAGATGGACGTTGACATCGCCGGAGCGGACACCCTCGCCGCGGACGCCGAAGTCATCGCCGTCATGTGCGACGCCATGCGTGCGCTGGGACTGGGCGCGCAAACGGCCGAGGACGGCTCCCGCGTCCGGCCCATCTTTGAAATGCGCATCAGCAACCGCCGGCTGGTCGATGCGCTGCTGGAAGGCAACGGCATCACCAAGCCCGAAACCATCAAACACGTCCTACGCGTCATGGACAAGCTCCAGAAAGTCGGCATCGACAAAATGCGCGAGGAACTGGGCTCCGGCCGCGTCGACGAGTCCGGGGCACCCATCGTCGGCGTTCACCTCCCCGAGGACATCATCGAACGAATCACCGCGTTCGTTGCCGTCTCCGCGCCCACGCGCACCGGACTGATCGAGGCGCTCGCCGCATACCTGCCGCACAACGAGCAAAGCGCCCAGGCCCTCGACGAAATGGCCGAACTGGCCCGCTATCTCGACGCAGTCGGCGTGGCCGAGGACGAGGCCCCCTACGACCCCAGTCTCACACGCGGGCTCGACTACTACACCGGCCCCGTCTTTGAGATGGGCCTGCCCGCCGCGCCCGAATTCGGCTCCGTCGGCGGTGGCGGCCGCTACGACGAGTTGTGCACGCGCTTCCTGGAGGAGCGCGTGCCCGCGACCGGCGCGTCCATCGGCCTTGACCGGCTCATCGCCGCGCTGGCGCACTTGGGCATCGTGAAAAAGCCCAAGACGAACGTGCAGGTCAGCATCGCCACCGTCGGCAAGGTCCCGCGCGAGGAGGTCTTCCGCCTCGCCGCCGAACTGCGCACCCTCGGCTTCAACACGCTCACCTACCTGGGCGGCAAGAAGAACATGAGTGCCCAGCTTTCCGACGCCGACCGCTACGAGATCCCCGTGGCCGTCATCCTCGGCGAGGACGAGCTGTCCAACAGTCTCGTGTCCGTCAAGGACCTCATCGCCGGAAAGGCCATCCGCGAGGGCATCATCGACCGCGAGGCCTACCGCAGCGCCGGCCGCCAGACCCAGATCACCGTGCCCCGGGCTGAGATGGAATCCGCCATCCGGAAAATGCTCGAAGCATAAACGTCCGGCCCCACATGGCCGATTTTTGTTTAACATGGATGAACAGGACAAAAGAATAACGCAGTCTTGCATTATCCTGTGCATCCTGTATATCCATGTTCAATTTCTTTCTGTTCAATGCTGGAGAACCCTGACGTGAAGACCATCACCGTCGAAGTGCGCGAAGACCATCTTGAAACACTCGCGCGCACCAAGCCGATGACCGCGCTGGCCGAGCTGGTGTGGAACGCGCTGGATGCCGAGGCAACCAGTGTGCGCGTCGATTTCGGGCAGAATGAAATGGGCGGCACGGACCGCATCCGCATCACCGACAACGGCCACGGGCTCGACTACGACGAGGCGTTTCTCGTTTTCCGCAACCTCGGCGGCTCTTGGAAGCGCGACAACCGGCGCAGCGCCGAACGCCGACGCATGTTGCACGGAAAGTACGGCAAGGGCCGCTTCCGCGCCTTCTCCCTGGGCAACCACGTCGCCTGGAACACGGTCTACACCGACAGCACCGGCGAAACCTTCGCCTATGGCATCGAAGGCCGGGCCGACCGGCTCGGCGAGTTCTCCATTCATGACCGCCGCCCCGTCCCCGGCGACGCCGCCGGCATGACGGTCGAGATCAGCGACGTGTACGACGGCGCCTCCCTGCTGCGCGGCGTCAAGGCGCAGGAGGAGATCACCAACATCTTCGCCCTTTACCTGCGCCAGTATCCCGACACCCGCATCATCTACGACGGTGTGCCCGTCGACCCGGCCAACGCCGAGTCCCGCTACTCCAGCTACCCCCTCGAAGAAATGGTCATGGAAAACGGCGAGCGCGTCAACGCCGAACTGACCGTCGTCGAGTGGAGCAGGCCCGGAAAGCGCGGCGTCATCCTGTGCGACGAGGACGGCTTCATGCGTTTCAACGCGCTGCCGCGGCTGCATTTCCGCGGCTTCAGCTACACCGCCTACCTCAAGTCGGCCCACGTCGCCACCCTTGACCGCGAGGGGCTGCTGGAAGCCGGCGACCTCTGCCCCGACGTCCGGCAACTGCTCGACGCGGCCCGCGGCCAACTGCGCGAGCACTTCGCCCTGCGCGAGGCCGAAGAGGCCCAGGACCTGCTCGCCTTCTGGAAACAGACCGGCCTCTACCCCTACGAGAGCGCCCCCCGCACCGACGGCGAGACAAACGAACGGCGCATCTTCGACATCTACGCCACCCATCTCCACCGCATCTTCACCGACTTCGCCAACGCCCGCCCCCGCCACAAGCGCCTCACCCTCAAGCTCATGCAGGAACTCGTCCACCTCGAACCCATCCGCATCGCCCGCGTCCTGGATGAACTCCTCCAGTTCCCCGAAGAGACGGAAGAGGAAATCATGGGCATTGTGGGCGTGGCGGACGGGCCACACCTGCCCTAAGCGTTCGGTTGTCCAGCCCGAACCGCAAACGCGCACCGCCGATTTGCCTGATTCTCCCGCCCTTCACGCCGATGTATATGACCGCCAGTACAGGAACGCGTACCAATAGTTCCCCCACAGGCGCGGATTGCGCAATCTCCACAGCGTGCGCAGAATGTACCGGGGCCGCAGGTAATAGCGCCGGTAGGCGGACTTCACCGTTTCCGCAAGATGATCCGCATCCCGGTAGCCCTTGGGAACATAGGAGGGGCGCATCATGTCATCCTCCTCCTGTTCCAGAATCACCCCTTCCTGGGCCGCGATGGCCGCAAGCGCCGTCCCCGCCTTGACATGGTAGGGATAAAAGATGAGCCAGTCCACGTTCAGTTCACAGACAAAACGGAAGGTCTGTTCGGCCAGTTCCGGCGTGTCGTACGGAAGACCGAAGATGACCGACGCACGAATTTCCAGACCTGCCTTTCGCGCCCAGCGCACCGCATTCCGCGCCTGGTCAAGATTGGTCCCCTTCTGGACCGAATCCAACAGAAACTGGCTTCCCGATTCCAGCCCGTAATAAACGTTGTAGCAGCCGGACGCCGCCATCCGGTTGAGCATTTCCGGCGAAACCGAATTCACCCGTCCCTGGACCGTCCAGGACACCCGGATGCGCGCCTCGTCCAGCAGGTCGCAGAACCGCTTGATCCACGGGTAGTTGATGCAGAAATTGTCATCCCAAAAGATCAGTTCACGGATGCCGTAGTCCCGCACCAGCTCCTTCACCTCTTCCAGCACGTTCTCGGGGGAACGGCGCCGGTAGGACGGCGCGTATTCCCCGCCCTGATAGCAGAACTTGCACTTGCCGTACGAACAGCCCCGCGCCGTGATGATGGTGGTGACCGGAAGGCTGTGGTACTGGTTGGGAAGCGGTATGTAGGCCTCCTGCCGGTAGATGCGGCGCAGGGGAAAAGGCATCTCGTCCAGATTCTGAATCACCGGCGCCTTCCCGGTCGCCCGCGGCGCGCCCGCAGCATCCCGGTAAATGATGCCCGCAACCTCCTCAAGCGGCGTCCCCTGTTCCAGCGCCGCCAGCAGTCTGGGCAGCACAATTTCGCCCTCGCCCGGAACCGCCGCATCAATGCTTGCGCAATCCCGAAGGACCTGCTCGTGAAAAGACGTCACATGCGGGCCGCCCATGATCACCCAAACGGACGGGACGGCTTTCTTGATGGCCGCCGCGAGGGCATAGGCCGGCCGGGCCAGCTTGGTCACGCAGGAAATGCCCACCACGTCCGGACAATGCTCAAGCACCCCGGCTGCCGTTCCCTCCACGTCCAGTCCCTGGATGGCGGGGTCCACAAAGCTTACCTCATGGCCCGCCTGCGCCGCCGCCGCCGCCAGATAACCCACCCCCAGCGGGGGAAGATTGCCCCGCTTTATGCCGGTGCCGGCACTGTATGCGTTTATCAGGTCAAAGGGTGGAAGAACCAGTGTAAGTCTCATTAAGAAAACTCCGTCGGCAGAACTGCTGAATCTGTCTTGTCGTGCGGCCTGGGAACGGCGGCCCCCACCCCGTCAGCATCAGGAAAAACGCTGTGATCGCGGCCATCCGCGGAAGAGCCAATCTGCTGCAACAACCCTCGTGGAGAGTCTATCACGGCCGTTTTCATGCGCACAACCCCGCGGCGAGTGCCGGAGGGAAAGAAGCCGGCTTGTTGAATCGCAATGACGGCGCATGTGCCGGGGACATGGTGGCGCGCGGCAAAGGAATGACGCGGGCGGAGCTTCGGTGGCGCGACATCGAGTCGTTGCCCGGCACCCCGGGTACGGACAACGAAGAAGGCAACGGTTCGCGTCCGTGAGGGCTTCGGGACGGAAAACGCGCCGTTTCCCACCGGCCGCATATGGGCCGAATCGCCGGAGGGCTGCTGGTGGAGCTGTGCGGGATTTCTTGATGGCGACTGTAGTAGGATATTGACGGTATGCAAGGAATATGTCGCACGGGTGGAGTACGACACAACGATGAACGTGTTTCACGGGCGGGCAATCAATATACGCGACGCGGTCACCGTCGATAGTGACTCGGCAAGAGGGCCTGTCGAGGAGTTTCACGCGTCGGAGGCCGGGTGCATTGTCTTGTGCAAAAGGCGTGCCGCCGCACAGACAGTTTTGACACGTTAGAGACAAGGAGGGAAACATGGCCAGGCGGAAGGTGCCGGAAGGACAAAAAACAGTCTATTATACGGGCATGGCGCTGAGCACGCTGGGACTCATCCTCTTTGCCTCATTCTTTGTCAGTGTCATTTCCAATGTTGCCGAACCCGGACGCGACGCGGTCTCCAACATGGCCACGGCGGCGGTGTGTGCCTTCGTTGGATTTGGGCTAATCCTTGTGGGGGGCGTGCTCTGGCGGATGGGCCTGCTTGGGCTGACCGGGGCGGGCATGATTCTGGACCCGAAGCGGGCACGAAAAGAGACGGAACCGTCATCGCGCATGGCAGACGGAACGGTGAGGAATGCCCTGGAGGCGGCGCAGGTGAATCTGGGAAAGGCGCAGCCGCAGTGGGTGCCGGGGGGTATGAGATGCGGTGCCTGCGGCAAACCCAATGACAGGGACGCGCGGTTCTGCAAGAATTGCGGGGAGCCCCTGTGCCCCCCACAGCCCTGAGAATCTCCCATTGATACAACGGTGCGCCGTCGTTTGGCATGGAAATGAACGAAAACAGGTGTGGAATTGCCGGGTATTGGCGTGGACGAATGTGAAGCGCATTGGGTGATACAATGGCGGCGTTGGGTTATGATGGTGGAATAATCAAAGGGAAACAGCCATGAAGATTATCCGGATACTGCTGCGGATCTTGGGTGGACTGGGTGTGCTGCTACTGACGCTGTTCACACTGGCGGTGAGCGGGCTCAACTGGGTGGCGGTGACACAGTACTGGGTGTTGATCATGGGGGGCGGGTTTGGCCTGTTCTTAATGACCGCGCTGGTTTCAGGCGGGCTGGTATACTTTGTCAAAAGGCGGCTGCCCCGAAGGGCGATCAGGGTGCAAATCATCATTGCCTGCGTGTTCTTGGCTCAGCTGCCGCTGCACTTCCTTTTCAATGGCGTGTTTTCCTGGACGGCCCGAAGGTATGTCGAGCACAAGCTGCCGCACTTGGAGGCATTCCACCAGAGCAGGGGCTGCTACCCGGGGACGCTGGATGAAATCACAACGGGCGAAAAAGTCATGCCGCTGATCCTCGGGCAATGGGGCTCCTATTCGGTGTTCAACGAGCGGAGCAGTTTCCGGATTTCGGTGTACTGCCCCATCACGTCGGGACACTACAGTCTTGACCCGGCTTCAAAGTCGTGGGAGACCAGCAAGTAACGGCACCGCCGCAAACGCGCGCAGGAAACAGGGCACGCCGCGCAATGAAGGAGAAAGAGATGCCCGTGACCCCACACATGGAAAAACATTTCACCGCGGGCGAAGCCGTGCGCGACGTGGTGATTGGGATGTCGGACGGGCTGACGGTTCCCTTCGCGCTTGCGGCCGGATTGACCGGCGCGGTGTCGCAAACGCACGTAATTGTGACGGCCGGGCTGGCCGAGATTGCCGCCGGATCGATAGCCATGGGACTGGGCGGCTATCTCGCCGCGCGCGGCGACGCGGAGCACTACCACAGCGAACTGGCCCGCGAGGAGGAGGAAATCATCACCCTGCCCGACACGGAGGCGGAAGAGGTCCGGGAAATCTTCAAAACCTACGGTCTGACCGATCAGGAAAGCGAGAAAGTGGTCGAGTCGCTGCGGCAGCGGCCCAAGGACTGGGTCCGCTTCATGATGCGCTTTGAACTGGGCCTGGAAGAGCCCGACCCCAAACGCGCATGGCGCAGCGCCCTCACCATCGCCGGGGCGTACATCGTGGGCGGGTTCATCCCGCTGAGCGCCTACATGGTGATGCCCACCGCCCACGCGGCACTCTGGGTATCCGTGGCCGTGACGCTCATGGCGCTGGCCCTGTTCGGCGGCGTCAAGGGCCACTTCAGCGGCGTGCCCGTTCCGCGCAGCGCGGTGCAGACCGTGGTCGTCGGCGGACTTGCGGCGGCGGCCGCCTTTGTCATCGCGCGGATGATTTCGTAGAACCGTTACGCCGACGGCGGGACCCGGCGGGCTTTCATGCCCGTAAGCCGTCGCGTGAGAGGAAAAGGCCGCACGAGGAAGTGGTACACGGCCATCGTTACAGCCACTGAAACCGCGAGCAGCAGCGCAAACCGCGCGGCCAGGGGGAGATCGAGGTGGATGATATACCACCCCGGAACCACGATGCCGGCCTGATGCAGGATATATACTGGCAGCGCCGACTCCGCCAGATAATCCAGCGCGCGGTTGCGGAGATTCATGTGCTCCCGGGCGAAACCGAGCATGCCGATGAGGATGCAGTAGCCCGCCGCGGTGCCAGGCACATAATAGGCGATGTGCCGCATCTCGCCCGACCATTCCGGGTGAGACCAACCCCAGATGGTCAGCGCCGCAAGCAACGCGCCGAACACCGCGGCACGGCGCCATTCGCGCTGTATTGCTTCGGCGACGGCGGGCTGGCTGCCCAGAATGAAACCGAATATCATCATGGTGCTGTAGTAGAAGAAGTTCGCCCAGTCGTTGTAAAGGTTCTGGTAGCCGGGCCACCAGATGCGCAGCACGCCCTGCATCAGGATCAGCGCCGGAATGGGGCGGTAAATGTGCCATGAATGGCGCAGGATGAACTTGCCTTCCATCGCCAGAAGCCGGCGAAACAGCGGCATCCAAAGCCGCGTGAAGACAAACAGGTAGATCAGGAACCACAGTTGGCTCCAGGTGAAGTAGTCGAGGCTGGTGAAGAACTTGGGCGCGTACTGCCAAAACGTCAGCGTCTGCCCGGCCATCAGCACACGCTCATAGTAACCGACGACCACGCACAGCGTGGCCGTCCCCGCCAGAAAGGGGACGAGAATCCGGTCCACGCGCTCGCGCATGGCAACGCGCTCACCACGCAGCGCGATGGATGCATGGAGCGACCAACCCGCAAGCAGGAAGAAGAGCGGCATGTGCCACAAATGGATGAAGCCGGTGAAGTTTCCAAGCAACGGCGACAGGTCCGGGCTCTTGATGGGATAGTAGGGCGGCACGTCAAACACCTTGCCGATGTGGAAGGGAAAAAGCAGATAGGTTGCGAAAACACGCAGCCAGTCTATGTCATACCGCCGTTCATTCATGCCCGAGACTCCACCTTGAACCGGAGCGCATGGTACTATGCACGGGCCATCCGGGCAAAACCGATGGGGGATGTGGTAATGGGAGTCATGGGAAGAACGGAAGTGATGAGAAATCCCGTCGCTTCCGGCTTCGACGTTTTATGAAGCATGCCGCTGTCCCAATCCCACACCTCCCATACTTCTCATTTCTCCTGTTTTTCCTTAACTGCCACGCCCTTCCCCCAAAGGCCCCCCCCCGTTGCGCTTCTCCCGTTACCTCAAAGAAATCAGCATGCGGCTGTTCCCGTCTGCTATGATTATCAGCGTCAAAACTTGAACCGCTTCTTCAGCGCATACCCGGGAGTCCGCAATGTCCTCTGACAAATCGTATCTTCGCCGCCACAAAATCCTCTCCGCTTTGGGGATCCTCCTTGTCGTTTTCGTGGTGTCCCTGGCCGGTTTCCTCGTCTGGCGCATGTACGGCCCATATCGTTCGTACCGGATCGATTTCGTGAACACCGGCAATGGCACACCCGGGGTGCTCGAAGTGGGCGTGGCCAAGCGGGACATCACCCCGAATTTGGACCTGTACGACCTCTTCAACGACGTTGACAAGGACAACAAATACCGGCCAAGCACGGGGCTGCTGAGCCATATCGAGGCGGCGAAGGGTCCCGACACCTATGTGGATCGCAACGGCAACCGCAAATTCGATCCCGTGTGGATGGCGGGCTTCGGCAATGACCGCCCGGCGAAGGGCGTGCATGATCCCCTCTGGGCGCGCGCCATCGCCTTCCGCAACAACGGCGTGACTGTGGCCATGGTCACGCTCGACGCCATCGGCCTGTTCCACGAGAAGGTTATCGACATCCGCAAGCGGATCAATCCGGGCCTGAAGGTAGACCACGTGATCGTGGCATGCCTGCACAACCATGAGACGCCGGACACGATGGGCAATTGGAGCGGGCTCGTGCCAACGCCGTGGAGTTTTGACTACGCCAACATGGAGCGCATCAAGAACGCCTG
>CAIXUF010001027.1 GCA_903922535.1 Candidatus Hydrogenedentota bacterium | reverse complement strand
TTGATCACGAGAAAAGCCTACGGCTACAGAAGCTATGAAGTGCTAAGAATCGCCCTGTTTCACACGATGGGCGACCTGCCCGAGCCAGAAGTTACCCACAGATTCTGACGAAGAAGCCTTTTCCAATGTTCGGCGTTTTCGAACGGAAACAAAACGATGCCGGGAGCCGTCTGACGCGACGCCACGCCCGCATTCGGGGCGGGCGGAGTGCCTATTTTCCGGCAATCAGGGTTGACAGCATGGGAGGCTGCGCGTAGCCCATGGCGAGGTGCGCCACGTCGTGCCGGTACAACGGGTCCTGCATCAGGCAGGGACGCCGGTCCTCGGCCGGGATCGTGGTGGTATAGATGCGCAGTTCGCCGGGCATGGCGGTGATAATCTCCTCACGCCAGTCACCCAGCACATCGGCCCAGGCGATTTGGGCGCCCTCGACGGGCTCGAAACAGGTTGCGCCGGTCTCGAACTTGTAAATGCGGGGGCCGACCACGAGTTCCCGCTGCGGATCGGCGTCCCAATAGGCGCAGCGCGGTGACAGGCCCAAATCGCAGGTATCCTCGCGTGCCAGCAGTTCGCCCGAGGCGGAGTGCAGCCAGCGGTGGGGCTTGTCCGCCGGCATGGCGGACTCGCCGCTGTAACATTCGAGGCCCGGATGGCGGGAATCGATGTCGGCGCACAGACCCGACGAATGCACATGCCACGTGTGCTCGTCCAGCCCCCACAGCATGACGCCGGTTTTGGCGTCCACCATGCAGGTGCCGTCTTTTTCGCGCTCCACCCGCTCGCCTTCAATGCCGTAGTAGACTTCCAGCCCCGGATGCGCGGGGTCTATTTTGCCCAGATAACAATGGTCCGGATGACCGAGGCCGGTTGACCACAGACTCTTGCCGTTGTCGTCGATCATGCACGACCCCAGCAGCACCTCGTCGCGTCCGTCGCCGTCCACGTCGGCGCAGTGCATGAAATGGGCGCCCTGCCCCCAGTACTCCTTCGGCTCGCCCACATTGCTCCAGGTCCACACCTGCTCCAGGCTGCCGTTGCCGTAACGGAACGCCGCCGCGTGCATGTCCTCGTAGGTGCCCCGCTCCATGATGATGTGCGGATGCTTGCCGTCGAGATACGCCACGCCCAGTTGATTGCGGCTGGACAGCTTGTAAACTTCGAGGCGCGGCAGCCACGGCACCCGTGTGATTTCCTCGCCTGTCATTCCGTTCAATATCGAGAGGTACTCGGCGCTCTCGCGAACGCGCCCATCTTCACTGCGCGGGTCGCCCTCGCCTGTCTTGACGGCGACCTCGGCCTTGCCGTCCCCGTCGAAATCATAGACCAGATAGGGCGAATACCAGGTGCCCTGCTCGATGGACCAGCCCAGATCTTTCTCCCACAGAAAGGTGCCGTCCTGCAGGAAGGCCTCAAGCTTGAACGTGCTCTGACTGCGTTTCCAGTATGAATTGCCGGGGTCCACAATGGAGTCGGGCTGCTTGAGCACGAAATCATAGCGTCCGTCGCCGTCAAGATCGCCTATGCCGACCTTGTCGGCGCTGTAGCCGCCGTTAAGCTTTATGGATAAGAAGGGATTTGCCGGTGCGCCCGCTTTCACGATCACTTTCTTCGAGATTCCCTGCGGCATCTTGTACAGGAGCGGCTCGATCCAGTAGGTCTTGTTCTTGTCGGACGGGGCCGCGCTGTCGGTGAAATCGGTTGTCTTTCCGAGCGGTGCCTCGTTCAGTTTCTCTTCGGGGCCGTCGTCCAGCGAGCGGTACACGTTGAAGGCCAACTCCGGAAAATCGGCCTTGAGCAGTCGCCATCCGAGATAGACGCGGTTGTCCGCCAGCGGCATGGCAACCAGTCCCCGGTCCAGGCTTTCCTCCTGCCGCTGCATTCCCGCAGTACCGTCCAAACGCTTCTTGGCGGGCATGGGCAGCAGCGCCGCCCCCGGCTTGGTCTCCACCAGGAAATAGGCCTCGGCGCGATCGCATCCGGATTCCTTCCCGCGTGCCACCTGCATGGCGTCATGCAGCCGCCACAACTCGTCCGCGTCCTGGCTCACGAGGCAATCAACCGCCTTCTTCTTGGTCTCCACCGTTGAAGTGATATCCACATACACGTCGGGCCGGAAACTGATGGACTGCGTGTTGGTGAGCACCTCGAAATAATAAAGCGACCAGCCACCCTCGCGGCGGTAGGCCTGCCAGGCCAGCGCGCCGACCACCTGGTGATTGGGATGCGAGTCCAGAGGCCAGTGTGCAATCACGATATCCGGGTTGACACTGACAAGCCAGTCATTGAATTGCTTTGCCGTTGCGGCGTCGTTTGTGAGTGTGGCCATGTCATAGGGAAAGAAATAAGGTGTCGCGCCGAGGATCGCGGCGGCCGCCGTCGATTCCCGTCGCCGGACGGTATCCTCCGGTTCTCCGTCGATTTTGCGGTCGCCGCGGTACGTGGCGGCATAGGCCAGGATTACCTCGTGCCCCGCTTGGGTCAATTGCGCCACAAGACCGCCCGCGCCGGTTTCCGGGTCGTCGCAATGCGCCCCGAAAACGACCACCCGCAGCTTCGTCTTCACCGATTCACCCGCCGCAAGGTGGGCGGGCAGCAACACGGAGACAAGCACCGCAACCAGTGCTGTGTGCATTCTCATCTTCACGGGCCTCCTTGATTCATGCCGGACCCTGCCGACCATATGGAATCCATCTCCCACAGCCATCCCGCAGGAACTTGAACAGGGGCCGATTCAAGACCAGGACTCTCCCCATGAAGAACAGCGCCGCAGACCCTCGGTGGCGGGGTGAGCCGTGGCATGATTTCAGCCGGTTCAAGTTTAGCACACCGCAGCGGACACACGGGCACATTTCCGGCGTACTGGCGGAGAAGACGGGGTGCCGGCATGGTGCGGCCGGGTGGGCAGTTGATCCGCACGGGGGTGTGCCACTATAACTTGAGTCAATCGGCGCGTTTCGCGCCGCGGGACGCGGCCGTTTTGGGTGAAAACCATGTATGGACACGACAACACAGCGATGAAAGCAATAGTGGTGGTTGGAATTGCGGCGATGCTGCTGCTCTTCATCGTCGCATTGGTGATGAAGCGGTCGCTCAAGCCCGATGACAGCGAGTTGGTGCGCATCGTTGAATCGAAGTCGCCCTTTGATCAGGCCCGCGTCTGGCGCGATTTGGAGTATGTCGTGGGTCTCGGCCCGCGGCCCGCAGGTTCCGAGAAGGCCGCCGCACTGCGCCAATACCTTGCCAGGGAGCTTCACGCCGCCGGATTGGAGGTGCGGGAGCAGGCCTTCGAGGCGAAGACGCCGGTGGGTCCGAAGGCCATGGTGAATCTCATCACGGAGATCAAGGGGGAACGCGGGGACGTCATTCTGCTCACCAACCACTACGACACGAAGCAGTTTGACAAATTCACCTTTGTCGGGGCGAACGACGGCGGATCCACGACGGCGTGGATGCTGGAAATGGCCCGCGTGCTGAAATCGCGGGAGGGGCGGGGCTGCACCCTTTGGCTGGCGTGGCTTGACGGCGAGGAGTCCTTTGGCAAGTGGACCCGCGAGAACAGCCTTTATGGGAGCCGCGCGCTGGTCGCGGACCTGAAGGAGCGGGGGGAACTGTCGAGGATTCGCGCCGTGATCAATGTGGACATGATCGGCGACGCCTATCTGGGCATTGACCGCGATCCTGACGCGCCGGTCTGGCTGCTGAACCCGGTATGGGAAACGGCGCTGCGCTTCGGGTATATGCGGCATTTCGGCATGGCAACCCGGAAAGTGGAGGATGATCACATTCCCTTCCGCGAGGCGGGCATACCGGCGCTGGAAATAATAGACTTTTCTTACGGGGGCACGCTGATGCATCATGTCCTGAACTGGCACACGGCCCTGGACACGCTCGACAAGGTGCGTGCGGAGAGCTTGAAGGCGGTTGGCGATGTCATCTATCATGCACTGACGGTGATTGAGGCCCAGTTGGACAAGCAGGGGAAACATCGCGTTCCATGACGGAAGCCCGACAGGACAGCCTTCCTTGGCTGGATGACGCGTCCCGGACTGACATCCGGCGCGCCGTGGAGGCGCTGTACCGTGTCCACGGGCTCATGGGCGCACTGACGGATCTGGACGCACTGCTGGTGCGCATCAGCGAGGAAAGCCGATCCGTGGCCGGGGCCGAGGCCGCCTCCGTCATCCTGTACGACGAGAAGACCGACGAGCTTTATTTCCAGGTCGCCTTGGGCGACTCGGGCGATCAGGACCGGCTCAAGCGCGAGATACGGCTCAAAATGGGGCAGGGCATTGCCGGCAGCGCGGCCGCCTCGCGCGCCACGCTCAACATCAGCGATGCGGCCAACGATCCGCGCCTCTTCCGCGCCGCCGATTCGGCCAGCCATTTCCAGACCCGCAACCTGCTGGCGGTGCCCATGATCGAGCGTGGCCGCCTTATTGGCGTGCTTGAGGTGGTCAACAAGGTCGGCGCGGACACCTTTTCCCCGCTTGACGTGCACGTCACGGAGATGTTCTCCGGCATCGCGGCGGCGGCGGTGGCCAATGCGCGCCTGATTGAGCGGCAGATCAGGACCGAACGGCTGACCGCCATCGGCCAGGCCATTGCCGGACTCACCCACCACATCAAGAACATCATCACGGGGCTCAACAGCAGCACCGAACTGATTGACATGTCCATGGAGCGCGGGAACCCCGCCGTCATGGACCGTACCTGGCCCGTGCTGAAACGCAGCGTGCAGCGCATTTCCAATTTTGTGCAGGATTTGCTCGCATTTTCCAAGCCGCGGACGCCCCTGCGCCAGGAATGCGACCTTGCCGCGCTGGTGAGCGAGGCCTGCGATTCCGTGCGCAACCTTTTCAGCGTCAAGCACATTGAGATGTCCGTTGACTTGTCCGGGGTGGACGGAAAAGTCTGGGTGGAGGCGGATGGCATCTTCCGGTGCCTGCTCAATCTTCTGAACAACGCCGCCGACGCGCTGCCCGCAACCGGGGGGCATGTCGGGGTGCGCGCATGGCGCACACCGCCGGCCACGCTTGAGATGGAGGTCCGCGATGACGGGCCGGGGGTGCCCGCCGAACATTGGGAGAGCATCTGGGATCCTTTCTTCTCCACCAAGGGCGCGCGCGGGACGGGGCTGGGGCTGGCCACCACGGCGAAGGTGATACAGGAGCATGAGGGATCGATAGCCCTGGTCCGTTCCGGGTCCGGGGCGTGTTTTCACATAGTGCTGCCGGGCGCAATTCGCACGGCGGAAAGTGCCGAAAAATCATTGGGAGCAGGCAAAGAGTGAAGATCAAGATTAAGAAACTGCTGAAAGATCCGGATTTCCTCGGCTGGCTGATATGGCTTGTCCTGACCGCCGCGCTTGCCCCCCTTTGCATTCACCTGATGTTCACCTACACGTATGACACGGCATCGGTCGCCATCCGCTACATCGTCGGCTTCTTTGCGGCGGCGATGCTTGCGGGCGTGCTTTCACTGGGCATCAACGAGCTGTTGTTCCGGCTGCGCCGGAAGCGGGGAGGCTCCAAACGCAAAGACGTCAAGAAGACGGCCAAGGGGCGCGCCCGGTAGGGGCCGCGGACGACGGAGCATTCATGGCGGACATATGGGACACAGTGGAGAGGGTCGAGAAGAACCCCGACGACCATGCAGAGCGCTGGCGGCTGGCCAAGCAGCTTTACGGCGCCTGGGAATATGATCAGGCGCTGGGGCACCTGCTGGTGCTCAAGCAGAAGTGGGAGCCGAAACTCAACGTGCGCCGCTATCTCGCGGCCTGCCTTTTCCGGCTGGGACGGCATGAGGAGGCGGTGACGGAACTGCACGAGGCCATCGTGCTGTGGCCCGACGAGATCGGTTTGCAGGAGCAGTTGACCCGGGTGCTGGAGGGCATGGGCGCCCATGCCCGCGCCCGAGAGGTGTGGGAGGATATTGCGCGGAGGCACCCGGACCATCCGCTTGCGGTCAAGGCCATCGCCAAGCTCAGGCGGCGTGAAACGGCCGAAGGGCTGCCCGCCGTGGCCGGCGTTCGGGCGGCGCGGCGCATGGCCGGGTTCGAAAGCCCCCGGAGGGACTCGAAGGGGCCCCTCGACGAGGTGGACAGCCAATTCTCCAGTTCGGAACAGGGCGCGGACCCGGGTAGGGATTCCCTGGCGTGCCCGAAATGCGGCGCGTCGAATGTGGGAACGGTGCCGCGGTGCTGGCAGTGCGGCGGGCGCATCGCGGAAGATCCCTTCTCCGATTTCGACCGCACGGAGGACCAGGAAACCACCGGGGTGGCTTTTAGTCCCGAGACAATGAGCATGGCCGCCATCGCGGCGGTGGTGGTGCTGCTGCTGCTCGGGTTGTATCTGTCGCTGTCAATGCTCGGCGCGGCCGGTCAGGGCGCGGGGGACGGGGCGGTGCGCACGGTATGGGAACTCTATGAGCGCCAAATCGGATACAGCCGGGCCATAACGGGACTGGTGACAATCTTATTCTGGCCGCTCGCATTTTTCCTGGCCGTGCTGCTGGTGCCCTCCGCAAAACCCGTGCCCGGCATGCTGATCGTGCTCGCGGGGCTGTTCATGGGGTCGCTGGCGTATGCCGCATCGTTCCTTCCGCCGCCGCTGACACTCCTGACGGTGTTTCTGCCCATGGTCCTGTCGCTGATGCTGGTGCTGTCCACCTTCGGCATGCCTGCGGGCAGGGCTGTGGGCGCCTGGGCGATCCAGTTCGGCGCGGTGCTGCTGATCGGGACCGCAACGTTTGTGGCAAGCGAGTCGTTCCTGCTGAAAGATCCGCTCAATCCCTTGCGCGAGGCGATGGCGGTGGCCGGGTTCGTGGGAGCGTCCGCCCAGGAGTCCATCCCGGGCAGCTACCGGTTGCCCCAGGATGTGGTGCCCATCAGCCAGGACATCGTTTGGCATCCCACCGGTTCGGATTGGCTTGACCGTCGTGCCGACACGGTATCTTTCACGCTCAAGTCGGAGCGTGAAGGGGCGCAGTTGAAGTTTCAGATCTACGACGAGACCGGAGCCCGCGTGTTTGACTATGTCCAGAATCGGCTCTACAGCAAGTCGTTTTCCGTAATCCCGGGAAAGAAATACACCGTTGCCGTTTCAGGGGAAAAGGGCATTGGCGCGCAGGTCATTTTGGAGGGGCTGCTGCGGCCGGATTTTCTGAAATAGGCGCGGTCTTGCCCATCCAGCGCGCCCAGCGCTGTTTCCATGCGTCCATCTGGCCGGCTGGGCAGTTCTTCATGAGGATGTCCCAGGCCTGCCCGTTTTCCGGCCAGCGGTAGAGGCACTGGCTGGCCGCGCTGAAGGCGAGTTCCTTCCTGCCCAGTGCCTGGGCGCATGCGGCGCGCAGCAAATGCACCCTGCCCGTGTCCAGTCCCGCATTGGCCAGGTCGAGTTCGCGCAGCGCCTCCTCGTGGCGCCCCTGATCGGACAGCAGGATGGCGTAGTCCTCATGGGCCTGCGTGCTGAATCCGCTCCAGCCAATGGCCCTGCGGTAGAGCGCCTCCGCTTCCGGTTGGCGCTTTACGTGCGCGGTTTCGGCCACACGCAGCAGGTAGCTTGGAATGAGCGTGTTCTGCACATGGGGCCAGAGGAACAGCAGGCACAGCCCCGGCACCGCCCAGATCACGGCGCGTCCCAGCCGGTGCGTTCGGCACGGGCCGGGCCGGCCGCACAGCAGCAGCAACCCCGCCAGCGCGTGCGGTGCGCTGTGCAGCGTGGCATTGAACAGCGCCACCACGCCCAGCGCCGCGAGCGCGCCCCAGGCCTCCGGAAGCGGGCGGCAGACGGGCAGGAGCGGCAGGTCCCCGTTCTTGGGCCGTGACCCCACCAGCAGGAAGACACCCACCAGGATGGCCATTCCCGCAAGGCCGTTTTCCGCCGCGAACTGGAGCGGTTCACTGTGCGCCGTGTCGGCGTGCAGTTCGTTGTGGTAATGCGGGTTGCCACCCGGTTTCCACAGGACCTTGCCCAGATAATAGGGGCTTTGCAGGGCGTAATTGCAGAAGCCGACGCCGGTGAGGGGATTGTCCCGGACCATCTCGACGGCGCCGTCCCACATCCACAGGCGCACGCGGAATCCCACATCGGTGCTGCCGAAAGTCCGCGTCACGCGCTCTCCCAGGGTGGGTGCCAGCCACACGGCGGGGACCATGCAGGCCAGCAGGACAATGGTGACGATGGCCACGGTGCGCCGCCGCAGGCTGGTTTGGGCATGCACCCAGGCCGCCCGCCAGGGCACCGCCACGACAATACCCACCGCGGCGGCGAGCCACGCCGTGCGTGACAGGGAGATGTACAGGCCGGTCGCGATGACGGGCAGGCACAACCGAATCGACCAGACGAGCCGCACCGGCGTGGGGGAGAGGCCGACGGTGTGCCGCAGCGTCATGGCCGCGCCCAACGCCAGCGTAACGGCCAGATAGCTGCCCAGCAGGTCCTGGTTGCCGAACACCGAGTACGCGGCCTGGTCGTATCCGGGGAACACGGGAAAAAGAAAAGGAATCCAGCCCAGGTATTGCAGGCAGGCCAGCAGAGCCACCGCCGCGCCGGAGAACACCAGCGAGGCGCAAATGGCCCGGCCATGGCGCGGCACCAGGTCGCAGACCACGAGGCCGGAAAGAACGATGAGAAAGAACCGTTGTGTTCCCGCCAGGGCCAGCAGCGACCGGTGTCCCGCCAACACGGTGATGCACAGGAGCCACATGCCCAGCAGCGCCAGCGCCAGCGGCGGCGCCAAGGCATGCACGGGGGGACGGCGCAGCGCGTACAGCACGCCCTGGATGAGCAGTGCGGCACAGAGCACGGCCTCCTTGGCGTGCAGAAAGGAAATCATGTTGAACGACCACGCCAGCGACGCCGCGATGATCGTGACGCAAAGGACGGTCAGACGCGCGGTGTCCAGGCGCTCCAGATGCGGTTCCGTCTCATCGGACGCGTTGACGGCGTGGTTCGTGTGTTTTGGGGGCATGGCGAAAACATCCGTGGCAAGGCTTCAGTCCAACACGGACACATCATACCCCAATCCGGCCACCGCCTTCCGCAACGCTTCCCTGTCGAGGCCGGTCCCGATAATGTTGGCCCGTCCGCCGGCAAGGTCCACCTCCACGTTTCCCGTACCCGCCGCCTGTTCCAGTTCGCGGCGCACACGCGCCGCGCAATGCGAGCAGGTCATGCCCTTCACGCCCAGGGTCACGTGGGGGATGTCCACCAGCACCGGTGCGGGGCGCATGCCTTGCAGCAGGCCCAGTATTCTCAGCTCCAACACGCTGTAAAGGACGACCGCCAGCAGCAGCAGCGTGAACGCGTCGTTCATCCCGCCCATCTCGCCTTCATGGTGGTGGTGCGTAGCGACGGCAAATCCGGAGTGGCCCAGGAACGGGACCAGCGCATCGTAGGAAAGTCCGGCGATCAGCGCGGAAATGGCCACGGACGAAACGTAGAGCAGCGTGGTGCGCCGGCCCATGGTCTTCCACACTGTGGCGATGGTGGCGGCGTTGGTGGCCGGTCCGGCGATGAGAAAGGCCAGCGCCGCGCCCGGCGACGCGCCCATGTGAATGAATCCCACCGCCAGCGGGATGCTGGCCGTGGCGCAGACGTAAATGGGGATGCCGATGGCGATCATTGCCAGCATGGCGAAAATGCCGCCGCCGATGTAGGGGGCCAGGGCGTCCGGCGGCACCAGTGCGCTGATCATGCCCGCAACAATGATGCCCGCCACCAGCGGCCGGGCGATGTCGCGCGGCAGCGTCACAAATCCGTAATGAAACACATGGCGCACCCGCGCCCAGAATCCCTCGCCGGGCTTGTTTTCCATGCCGCAGCAGCCGTCCGTGGTGCAGGCGCCGCCGGTGGCGGCTTTGGCGCTTCCCGCCGTCTCCGGTTCGCCGAACAGACTCACCAGGAGTCCGCCGAACAGGCCGCTCAACAGTGCCACCACCGGCCGGAAAATGCCCAGCACAGGCCCCAGCATGCCCCAGGTGGCCGCAATGGAGTCCACGCCGGTCTGCGGTGTGGCGATGAGGAAACCGGTCGCCGCGGCACGGCTGGCGCCGTGCTGGCGCAGCGAGGCGGTGACCGCGATGACGCCGCAGGAGCACAGCGGCAGCGGCACGCCAAGCATGACGCTCTTGAACACGGGCAGAAAGCCCGGCCCGCCCAGATGGCGTTCCAGCCACTCGGGCGAGACAAACGCGCTCAGCAGTCCCGCCGCAAAGAATCCAAAGAGCAGGTACGGCGCCATCTGCCCCGCCACCTTCCAGGTTTCGTCGGCAATGCTCAATAGTGCTGTCACAAAGTGCATGATTCCACTCCAGTTGCTCTTACTGTAGCAACGCGGGGGAGGGGGATGCTATTTCGCAGACAATGATCTTCCTTGGTATTACTGGGAGCGCCGGCGTCC
>CAIXUF010001026.1 GCA_903922535.1 Candidatus Hydrogenedentota bacterium | reverse complement strand
CAAACCGCATCGGGCAGCAGCCGGGTGGCGGCGATGAGCACGGCGGCGGGGGCGCAGAGCAGGGCGAGGGGCAGGGGCAGCAGCCGTACTGCGCGCAGGCGGGTGACCACGTCGCTGGTGAAGCGCCCCCAGCGCCCGCCGTGGGGTTTGGGCGCGTCGTTCACGAAATAGCGGACCAGTGCGTCGGGATGGTTGTCGATTTGGAAACCCAGTCGCGCCAGTGTCACCCAGAGCCTGTAGTCCTCTCCGTAGCGCATGTTTTCGGGGTAGGGGTGGTCGCGCAGGAGCGCCGTCCTGGTCATGACGGAGGAATGCACCAGCGGATTGCGCATCCACAGGCTGCGCCGCACGGCGGCCGCTCCCACGGGCACCTTGCGCCGGCCCACCACGCTTCTGCCTGTTCCATAGGTCTGACAGCGCGTGCCCGCGATGTCCACACCGCCGGACGCGAGCATGTCCAACTGCCGTTGCAGACGATCCTCCATCGCCACATCGTCCGCGTCGAGGATGGCGGTGTGGAGGCCCCGCGCCTGCGCAATGGCGCGGTTGCGCGCCGCGGCCGGGCCCGAGCGCACGGGAAGATCAACGCGCCGCAGCCGGGGCTCTTTCGCGGCGCATTCGGCGATGACCGCCTCCAACGCCGGCGTGAGCGGCCCGTCCGCGGCGATAATGCACTCCAAGTTCGGCATGGACTGCTGAAAAACACTGTGCAAGGCGTCGCGAAACAGGTCCGGCCGGTCGTCGGCGCACAGGGCGACGATGACTGAAACCAGCGGGGCGCTCTCCTGCGGCGAAGCCTCCAAGACATTTCTCCTTGCGCGGCGCGCCCGGCTATTCTATCATCACACAACGCGCGCACTTTAATGGAGGACGCATGACCGACAGAGAACCCCAGGTGAGCGTCGTGGTGGCGACACACAACCGCGGCGCGATGCTCAAAGAGCACCTCGCGGCCGTGCTGTGCCAGAAGGGCGTGGACTACGAGGTGGTCTGCGTGGACGACGGGTCGTCGGACGACACGCCCACGATACTGGCACGCCACGCCGAGTTGTACCCCGCCGTTCTTCGTTATGCGCGCACGGAAAACCGCGGGCCCGGACCGGCGCGCAACACGGGTGTGCAAATGGCGCGCGCCCGGCTCATCGTGATCGCCGACGACGACACCTTTCCCGAATCGAACTGGCTGCTGCGGCTGCTTGCGGCGCGCGACAAGCACCGTGCCGACGTGGCCGCCTACGCGCTTCATCCCGAATCGCTCCATCTGCCGGCGGAGCGGTACCTGCACTACCGCAACCTGCTCGTCACCGGTGATGCCTACCGCCGCGACTATATCGGCCCGGCCTTCTTCCTCATGCGGCGCGACCTGTATCTGGAGGCGGGCGGATTCACCGAGGCGCGGCTCAGCGCGGCCGAGGACTTTGAATTCTGCCACCGGCTTCGCCGCCGGGGTGTGTCGATTGTGTTTGTTCCGTCCGTCTCCGTGGCCCACCGGTTCAGCACGGACTGGGCGGGCGTGGAACGCCGTGTGCGCGCCACGGCGATTGACGGGGCGCGCGCCTACCGGATGCTTGGCATGCCGGTCACGAAGCTCATCTTCCGTGCGGTGGCCAAACTGCTCGGGGCGCCGCTGTGGATACTGCGCGCCTATCCGCGTGACCTGTACTGGGCCGCGCTGAAAATGGAGTGGCTGTTTTTCCGCCACCGCATCCGGGCCTGCCTGCACGCGTCCGAATAGGGCGCGGGACGGTCTCCCATCTCCTGGCACAACGCGGACGGTCCCGTTCTGGCCGTCATTTGAAACGCGCCAACGTGGGGCAGACATTCTTGTCTGCCCGCTTCCGCCGCATTACGCCCCCTTTGCCTGCACCCGGAAGCCCGTTTCGCCGCACTCCAGCACGGTATAGCCGCCCCGACCACGGTAAAACAGCGCATTCGTCGTCACATGTGTCAGGTTCGGATATTTGTCGTCGCGGGTCTGGCTAAACCGGTGCACATGCCCGGCGATGTAAAGCACGGTGCGGCCCGCGTTGCCCAATGCCTCGCGCAGCGCCTTCGCATGACCCAGCCGGTGCAGGTACTCCTGCGCGTAGGCGGTCGTGCGAAACAGCATGGGGTAGTGTCCCACCACCAGCACCGGTCCGGGCGGCGCCCCGGCCACCAAACGCGCGGTCTGCGCGATATCCTCCGGCAGGATGTTGCCCCGCGACGAAAGAAAATTGGGCCGCGCGCCCGGCGCGAACACCACCGGCGTGCCGCCGGGCAGCACCACCCGCGCGGGCAGCCGTTCACCCGGCAGGAACGCGCCCAGGGACTGTTCAAAGCCCCGGCGCCGAAACGATTCGAACGTGTAGGCGTCATGGTTGCCGGGGATGGCATACACCTTGAGCCCCAAGCGTTCAAGACCCATCAGGAAAGCGCGGGCCTCCTGAAACTCCTCGTCCAGCGAGGTCGTCGTGAAATCGCCGCCGGCAATGAGCGTGGACGCGCCTTCACGCGCCAGCGTCTCGGCCATCTGTTCCCGGCCGGACTGGTCGAACCTGCGCAGGCGCCGCAGCCGCAGATTGAGCATGCCGAGCAGCCGTTTGTTTGCCAGTCGGCGCGGCGCCCATGTAATCCGCCAGAAATGCAGATCGGTGATGTGCAGCACCCGGTCGCGCACCGCGCCGGGATCTGCTCCCACGATTTTCAATGGGTGACCTCCACAAGTTACGTCAGGATTTGGACTTGTCGGCGCGGTCAGGGCACCGCGCAAAAGCCCCTGCACGCTCAGGTCCTCGTCAATCTCGGGCCAGTGAATTCCGAATCCTCCACCGCATAGTTCCCACCGTTCCCTCTGTCCAGGCGTGGCATGAAGCAGGCGCGGATACAAAGTCAGCGAAAAGGAAATGGTACGGCCGTCCCGCAGATCAACAATAAGCAGGTCGTCTGTGCACCGTACGGCCTTTACTCTTTCACCCGGTTTAAGGTTCGACTCGCTCATGCCGTGCCTCACGGCCTTTTCACGTGCCCCGTCAAGACTGGCTCACCGTAGCGCCTCCGCCAGCGCCGCAGCGTCAGCCGCACCCGCCGCAACCTTCGCGCCATAACGCGCGATGCCATCCGCGCCGTTCACGTTCCACAGCGCCGCGGGCCGCGGCGCAATCATGGCCGCCGCCGTGCGCACGTCACCCACGCTGCGGATACAGGGGATATAGTTGTCCTTCGCCCACACCGCGTCGTCGTCCAGCGGGAACGCATCCATGTCGGCCGCCACACCACCAATGCCAGGATCCGCCGCCGCCGCCAGCAGGCTCCACAGACCGCCGCCGCCGAGACCGCACACTTCGATACGGCCGGTCAGGTCGCGCCGCGCCCGCAGGAAAGCCGCCGAGGTCAGCACATCCTGCACGCGGTTGGCCGCGTCCGTCGGCTGGAAGGTGTCGAGGAAGGAGAAGGCGCCGACGCGCGGTTTTTCGCGCACAAAGCCGTTGTCCGGCAGGCCATGCTCGCCGAGCAGGAACGCGTCAATTGCCAGCACGGCCTTGCCCTGCGCGATCAGCGCCGCCACCAGCGGGCCAGGCGTGCCCGTGTCCGCGTCGATCAGCGCGCGCTTGCCGCCGCCGTGGACCAGAATCACCGCGTCCTGCGGCGCGCCGTTGTTCTTGCCGCGGAAGAAGACGGCCGGTATGGCATCGCCCTCGGCCGTGCGGCCGAACGCCCAATGCTCCACCGTACAGCCGCCGCGCTCCTCGGCATCGCCGACACGGGTGAAGCGCAGGTCGTTCGGCGCGGGCACCGACACGCCCATCACGTCGGCCAGCACCTTGCCGTGCTTCTCCTGAAACGCCGCCGTGCCCGACGCATCGGCGGGCAATTCGGCGTCCCACTTGGCGCGGTTCATGGCGATAACCTGTTCAATGATCTCCGCCTGGCCCCGGCTCTTGTACTCCTCCATCGGCCCCTCGCCGGGGAACACGCGCAGTTGGTCGTCCGGGTCCTTGGTGAACTCGGGCTCGGTGAAGCCGCTCCAGTCGCGCTTGGGATCAATCAGGTGCTTGCCCATGAAGCGGTACACGGCCGTGCGGCTGTCCTTGTTGTAATTGTGATCGTAGTTGAACTGGGCATACTCCACGTTGTTCTCCGCGCCATAGAGCGCGTAAACGCTCTTGATCGCCGGATACTCGACGCGCGGCGTCTCGCGGGTCCAGTCGCCCGTGGCGGCCACCATGAGCAGCGGCTTGGGTGCCATCATCGCGCCGATTTCCATGTTCGAATTCCAATAGCGGATCAGCGGCGCGTTCTCGCACACGCACCCGCCCTGCATGGTGGACGAGATCATGTTCACCGGCACGGCCGCCTTGATGCGCGGGTCCGCCGTGTACAGCGCGAAGGTCTGCGTGCCGCCGCCCGACGCGCCGGTGCAGCCGATGCGCTCCGGGTCCACGCCCGCCAGCCCGCTCACGAAATCCACCGCGCGGATGCTGGTCAGCAGTTGCAGCGCGAAGGGGTGCAGCCCCCACAGCTTCTCGCGCTCCGTGCCCCAGCGGTGCACGAACTGGCGGCTGTCCTCATAGCCGATCATGTCATAGGTAAATGCCACCGCGCCCATCCGCGCAAAGGTGATGCAGCGCCCCGGCACGGAGCACAGGTCCGTGTTCTCCAGGCGGCCGTTCTTCCAGTGCCCGTGCGGGTTCACAATGGCCGGGAACGGTCCGTCACCCTTGGGCCGGTACAGGTTGCCCGTGCACATGAATCCGGGCAGCACCTCGAAATGCACCTTCTCCACGGTATAGTCGCCGTGATCGATCTTGTCGGTGATGACCGGATTGAGCGGCGTCTTCTCCGGCATCGGCACCAGCCCCGAACCAAGCAGCATGCGCCGCCGGATGCTGTCGGCCTTCGCCTCCCACGCCTCGCGGGTGGGGTACTGCGGCATCACAAACACCGCGTCCGTGTGGCGCGTCTGGTTCAGGCGCCGGTCCGAAACGGTCGCGCCCCCGCGGCTCACCCACGCATCCTCCGTGGCCGTCGTCGGATTGAACCCGTCCACCCGGCTCAGCGCCACGGCAAACGCGTCGCCCGGCGCGATGGAAACGGCTTTGCCGTCCAGTTTGACCGAACCGGCCTTCATCCAGAAATAGGCGGGTTCTTTTTGTCTTGTGCGCTTGGGTGCCGTGTTTGTCTTGAGTTCTTTGCCGTCCACGCTCAGCGTGGCCGACTTCTCGGCCGGCACCCAGGCCCACACCGTGTATTCACCCGGGTCGGCCAGCACCTGCCGTTCCAGCAACTCCCACGTGTGAAGGAGCATGGAGGTATGCACGGGGATGGGGGCCTGGGACACCGCGTCCGTGGCGGCCGCAAAGCTCAGTGTCGCGCACAGCAGGGAAAGCATCATGTCGTCTCCAGTTTTCAGATTCAGGTTTCGACTTGCACTACCGTTCTGTCATTGCGAGGAGGGCTTCAGCCCGACGAAGCAGTCGCTCGCACCGACAGCCCCGGGTCCGGGCTTTGGCAAGCACTAGATTGCTTCGCTCCGCTCGCAAAGACGGCGTGGTTCCAGTTCTTCTGGTCCTCGTTCCCAAGTTGCACTTTGGGAACGCACTTGCCCGCGAAGTGGTACTTCGCTCTTTGCATCATACCCGCGCAGCCGGACAACCAGTCTCTTCTCCACTAGACCCAAAACCCCAGACCCTAGACCCTCCAGACTACTTCAGCTCCGCCAGCACCTTCTTCAAATGATCCACATTGCGCTTGCACACCGCCGCCTTCTCTTCCTGCGTCTTGAGCTTGCCGACGGACTCGTCCTCAATGCAGATGTCGCCCTTGTAGCCGGCGGCCTTCAGCATGCCGGCCACTTTGGCCAGATCAATGTCGCCCTCGTCGAGCGGGCAGGCGTACTCGGCGTATTTCCAGCCCGCCTCGCGCATGACCTCGCGCTGGTCCTCGGGGTAGTGCATGGTCTTCACATGCGTGTGCTTGGCGTAGGGTGACAGCACGCGCAGAATGCCGTACACCTCGCCCAGCGGATAGCCGCGCCAGTAGAAATTGCCCACGTCCATCGTCGAGCCCAACCGGTCATTGCCGACCAGCATGAACACGTTCAGCAGAAAGGCCAGGTTGTTGCCCTGGAACCCGTGGTTCTCAATGCCCAGCGTCACCTTGGAACCGGCCGTCTTGTCCAGCGCGCCCTTGAGTCCCTCCACAAACAGGTTCACCCGCGTCTCAAAGGGGAGTTCCTTCTCCTTGTGCATGGCCGAGTCGATGCGCACCGCCTTTGCGCCCAGCAGGTCCGCCAGTTCGATGGCCCGCGCGATCCACGCGCTGTTCTCCGCCATCTCGCCCGCGCTGAAATCGCACGCCGTCAGCAGCGCGCAAACGTTCACGCCCAGCCCTTCCGCCTTCTTGCGGTACGCCTTCGCATCCTCGTCCGTGTTCAGCGCGACCCTCTCCTTCGAGTCCAGCGCGCCCACCGTAAAGTCACGTGCCAGAGACACCTCCACCGCGTTGACGCCGAGTTGTTTCAAACCTTCGGCAACCGTTGGAAAGTAGTCCGGACCGAGATAGGCGTCACGCATCGACACATACATCCCGCTGTCCGCGGCCAGCGCTGGCGCGGCGAATCCCGAAAACACAATCGCCGTCATCACGGCGGCATAGGCAAACCTTCTGAACATGGCAAGAACTCCCTTGGCTTGGTGGTTTCAAAATCTCGTAAAGAACGGCGGATAGAATACGCAATCCGGGCGGGAAAAGGGAAACCAAGAACAGGCGCAGAATGCCGGACAGATCAATCCGATGGGTCCGATTCGTCCAAACCACCAGATCTGGTGAAACCGAAAAGACCGGTATCTTCCGTCCTTTCTGCGCCTGTCTGTGCCTATCCGCGCCTGTCCTTCTCCGTCCCTCTTCGTCTGTGTCTGTCCGTGTCTGTCCGTGTTCGTCCATGCATCCATACAGCCCCAGGGCATCGTCTTGCCTACAAAGGGGGCATGCAAGGGCCAGTCACGGCCCAGCCGACAGCCCCACCTCCTTGCGCAGCCGTGCCATGCCCCAGCACCACCACGAACACTGCTCACCGTTGCCCGGGTCCTGAAAGGTCCACTGGCCGTCGGGCTGGAGCACGGCGCATTCCATATATATCGTCGGTGTATGCACGGCTTTCAGAAAGTCCAGCACCTCAACTATCCGGTCCCAGTCGCCCTCCCGCCGGCAATAATCCAGTTCCCATCCGACACCCTTGCCGATGACGGACCTTGAAAATGTCCCGTCCGCGTTCCAGTCCAGCGCCATGGGCTTCAATCCCTGCCAGTCGAACACAGTGCGCTGGCGCACGGCGGTGATAGTGTCGCGGAGGACCGCATGGTCCAGCGCCTCCCACTGCGCGGCCACCGGCGCGAAGTTCAGCCAGCCCATGCCCAAGAAAGGCACCCCGGCGTCGGAGTTCGGCAGACGCATCTCCAGATAGACTGTGTTCCCGTCAAGGATTCGGGTCATGTGTTTGCCCACGGACACGCGCAAGGCCGCCAGCCGCTCCGTCCACAGGGCCTCGTGCACGTTGTCGTGCCGGTTCTTCGCGACAGGGATCATGGCCTCCAGCGCCGCGCCGACAAAGCTCTGCGTGAGAATGTCGTAGGTGTCCCACATCCGTCCCTCGCGTGAATGCTCCAGGCTGACATTGCGCACCAGTCCCAAGTCCGCGTGAAGCTTGCCGCTCAGGATATAGGGCCAGTCGGTGGAACGGTCCAGCAGCTTCGCGGCGAAGTCGTACCACTGGTCCTCAAAGGGAGTCGGCCCGCGGCGCTGTGCCAGCCGACCAAACGCCATCAGCACATGAGCCTGCCCGTCAATCTCATCGCGGTCGGAAATAACGGGATATTTCGGCTCGCTGGAACGCAGCAGACCGTCCGTGTCCACCGCAAACGCCGTGGCATGGTCGGGATGGTCGAGCCATTGCGGGGGACTGACCGCGGCGTCGTGCGCAAACGCACCCGCCAGCCGATGGCCAGGGGAAACAATCCCATGCCACACCGGCCGCCCTTCGCCCGTAAATGTGATACGGAAACAATAGATCTCGCCAGACGACAGCGACAGCGGCGGGTCCATGGGGAAGCGCACCCAATTGCCCTTCTTCACCGCCTCCTGGGCATCGACGGCTTGGGTGCGGAGAGGCTCACCGTCACAGTCCTTTCGCATGGACAGGATCAGGCTGCCTTTGCAGCCGGGCAACGTAATGTATGCCTCAATGGCGCGGATGGGTTGCGCCGGGGACTTGAACGTCTGCACCCCGCAATAGTCGCCGTCCAGCCGGTAAAGCGCCGTCTCATGTTCCGGCTGGACCAGGTCGCTGCCGTTGGAGACAGGGTCGGCGGGCTGTTTTCGGTCAAAGACATGGGGCACCCGCTCCATATCATTTCCCTTTGTGGCCGCAAAGACACAGCCGACCAGTCGCTCGCAACGGT
>CAIXUF010001025.1 GCA_903922535.1 Candidatus Hydrogenedentota bacterium | reverse complement strand
GTGCCTTTCCGCTCACTTGGAGCCGGTATTTCCGGTCTCCCATGGGGCGGATGCCCTGCCCCTGCTGCGGGGTGCGGCTTGCCTTCACGCACCGCTGGTTCTACTGGCCGGCCATGACGTTAAGCGGAATGCTGTTGTGTTTGCCGCTGGCCCTGTTGGGGTACCGCATGACCGGCTCGATGATCGTGACGATGGCCGCCGCGGCCGTCGGCTGGGCACTTTCGGGCCTGCCCGCCGACAAGTATCTGGAGGCACACTATGCGGTCTTGAAACGGGCTGGAAAAGCCGGGACAACGTCGGGTGACACGCATCCTGAGCCGGAGGCGCCTGTCGCCGAAGAACCTGAAGAGGAGCAGGCGTAACCATGGAGAAACAAACAATGAGCCGTCGCACTTTCGTTGGCAGCGCTGTTGGGACTGTCATGGCCGTGAGTCTTGTTCGGCACGCGGGTGCGGAGGACACCAAAGCATCCGGCGGGCGCACCATTCGGCTGGGCGCGCCGGTGGACGCCCCCGGCGACGATCCCGAGGCGCTGGCGCTTGCTCACCGCAAGCTGGGTTACCGCGCGGCCTATTGCCCCGATGTGAAACTGGCCGACAAGGACCGGATTCGCGCGGTGTCCGAGGCTTATGCCAGGCATGACGTGGCGATTGCCGAAGTGGGCCGCTGGTGCAACCTGATGGAGGCGGATGACGCCAAGCGCAAGGAGAACCTGAAAACCGTAATCGACGGGCTGGCGCTGGCCGACGAAATCGGCGCGCGCTGCTGCGTCAACATCGCCGGCTCGTACAACAAGGAGACCTGGTTCGGCCCGCATCCCGACAACCTGTCCAAGCAGTACTTCGACGCGGCCGTGGAGAACGCGCGCGCCATTGTCGATGCGGTGAACCCGAAACGCGCCAAGTTCAGCTACGAGGTGATGGGCTGGGCGTTTCCCGACAGCCCCGATTCCTATCTCGCGCTCATCAAGGCCATTGACCGCAAGGGCTTCGGCGTGCATCTTGATCCCTGCAACGCTGTCAACTGCCCCGAGCGCTTCTACCGCAACACCGACCTGCTCAACGAGTGCTTCGACAAACTCGGCCCCCACATCGTGAGCTGCCACGCGAAAGACCTGGTCTGGGACATCGAGATGAACGTCCATTTCCGCGAAGTCGGCCCGGGCCAGGGCAAGATGGACTACACAACCTGGCTCAAGCGCCTGGCAGCGCTGCCCAACGACGCCCCGCTCATGATGGAGCATCTCGCCGCGGTAAAGGATTACGACGCCCCGCGTGCATACCTGTTTGAACTGGGCCCGAAAGCGGGCGTGTGCTTCGAGTAGTCAGAACGGCGAACCACGAAGACACAACGAAGAAATGAAGATTCAACATGGACGCACAGGAAGCGCGGGATGAAAGACGCCGGGTGCTCCTTCTGCACTATTCATGTTCATCCTGTCCGTCCATGTTCATGAATTCTTTGTCTTCTTCGTAATCTTCGCGCCTCCGTGGTTCAGTCTCTGATCAGCTTATAACTCTCAATGGCCCATGCCCCCACGGGGGCATCGAAACCCGCACGCGTGACGGCAAGATCGCTCTGGCTGTTTTCCAGCAAATCAGTGCCGTGCACAGCATCCGCCGCAAGGGGAACAGCAAGCGTGAACTTCGCGGTACACGCCGCACCCGTGGATTCGCAGCAGCGCAGGATGAGGTCGTCCGAATCTTCCGCCTTCTTCAGCGCCGACAGCAACACATTCTCCGGCTCCACGCGCACAAACGCCTGGCTGTGCGGAAGTTCGCCTTTGTGGGCCGTTGCCGCAACGGCGATGAGCGGATTGTTGAATTCCTGCCCGCGCCGCGTAATGCCCGCCGCCTGCCAAGTCTCCGCATGCGGGCACAGTGCATATTTCACCGTGTGCGTGCCCGTCTCCTCGGTGGCAACAACGGGATGATCCGGACTGCGCAGCACGCTGAGACGAATGATGTTGGGCATGATGTCATGGCCGTAGCGGCTGTCGTTGAGCAGGCTCACGCCGTACCCGTCCTGTGTGATGTCCACCCAATTCTGCGCGGCGAATTCCTCGCCCCGGCTCTTGCGCGTGATGGCGCCGTAGGGGATCTCATACGTTGCTTCCGGCGCTCTCACGGCCAGAGGAAACGCCACTTTGACCATCTTGTTGCGGCCCTGCCAATGCATGTCCAGCGCAAAATCGACGCGGCGAACCCCGCGATACAGCGTGATACGCTGGGTGAACCGCGCAAGGCCGAACTTCTTCTTCACTTCGACGGTCACCCGCACCGGCCCGTCTTCAATCACACGGACCACCGGGTCGGCAATCACGTCTGCGCAGGGGCCGTCCCAAATGTTGTGTTCCTCCCTGCCTTCGGGCGAGAACAAGAAGCCCTCTGAATCACCGGGGTCGTCCAGCACCTGAATGAGATTGCCGCGGCCGGCTTCTGCAAGCATTTCGCGCCTGCTGGTCTTGTCGTACACACCCGACAGACAGCCCGTGGCGGGATCAATGGAAACGCGGAAGTACTCGTTCTCCATTTCGGCCGGTGTCGCCTTCAGCAACGTCCCATCCGAATTGCCTGACACGACCCAATAGGTTCTGTAACCGAGTGAAGGCACGCCTTCGGCAATGAAGGCAATGCGCACACGTGTCGTGTCCTGTTCCCGGTGCTTTTCCAGAACCTGTGCCGCAACCGGCCTGCCCTGATCATCAACAAGGTGCAACGCGTCGACATCCTTTGCGCTTTCGAATTCCGCCTCCACCACGTCGCTGCGATCCCACGCCACGGGATTGAACACCAGGACGGGCGTTCCATTGCCGCTGGTGTCAATCCGTTCCACGAGGGCGCCCAGCGTGGCTTTCAGTTCAACGCCGCCCATGGCGGCCACTTCGGCATACTGCCGAAGCGCATCCTCGGTCGCGGGCGGCACGTCGGTGCCGGAGATCGTGTCATGGAATTGGTTAAGCATGACCGCTTTCCACGCGTTTAGCAGGGCGTCTTTCGGATAAGGCCGCGCGCCGATCCGGTCGGCCACGGAGGCGAACTTTTCAAGCGTGAGCAGCAGGTTCTCGCTGTAACGGTTGCCTTTCTTGATCTCGCCAACAGAGGTGTACGCGCCGCGCAGCGTCGGCTCCGGCTCCGTCTGCACCACGGGGAAACTGTGCGGTTCGGCCAGCACGGCCTCCAAGAACTTGGCGGGCGTGCTGAACAGGAGGCGCGGCGGCCGATCATCGGCCTGCGGCGCCGTTGCGCGGCGCTCCATGACGCCCTTCATGCGCTCCACGTCGGCGCGCAGCGCACCGCCGCCGTGGTTGCCCGGACCAACGAGCGCAATGTCATCGTTGACGCCGTAGCGCTGGTGCATCTCCGCCAGGCGCTTGTCGAGCTTCGCCTGTACGGGCAAATTGGCACCGTCGGCGCAGGCGGGCTTGAACGCGAACACCCGCGAGCCGTCGGGCGACTCCCACCAGAACATCTGCTCGCCCACGCCGTTGCGGGGCCGGGTGAACATGCAGGCGTCCATGCCGCTCTTCTTGAGAATCTGCGGCAGCGTCCACGGTAGCGTCCAGGCATCCTGGAACCAAGCCGTTTTCACATCCATGCCGAATTGTTGCAGGAAATAGCGCTTGCCGTGCAGGCACTGCCGCACAAGGGACTCGCCGCAGGGAACACACCCGTCGAACTCGCACCAGGTGCCGCCGCCAATGGCGAGCCGGCCGTCGTCGCCCCGCGCGCCCGGATTGGGAATGCGCCCGTCAAGCGCGTCGCTTCGATGCGCGTAGTAACGCAGCTTGTAAAAGAGGTCGGGGTGGCGCGCTTCAAGCGGTTCAATGGCGGGCACCTGGAGGAAGGTGAAGGTGTAGTCCGGGTACTTGTCGAAGTTTCCGAAAGCGGTTTCCAGCGTGTGCGAAATCACCACCTCCAGTGTTTCCGGGTCGTAGCGCCACCACCACGCAAGGTCGATGTGCGACTGCGGTAGAATGTGCAGTGTCATGCCGCCCAGCGGCACCGTCGGATGGTCCGCGTCCTTGTCCTGTGAAAATGCGTCAAGGTTCATGATAAGCATTACCCCTGCCGTCGCGACTGCCACCTTCCATACGCGCATGTGACCTCGATTCCTTTCCGTTGACCATGGGAAACCGCGTCCCATTCTACCCCGTGTCTGCCGGAGGATTCGAAAATCGGGAAAGAAAGGGCCGGCAAAACGCGGCATTCACCTTGCTTCCTCCCTTACGTCGCATACGTCGCATAATTCCCATGCGTCCCATTTGCCCGGCATCTGCCCCCCCGCAGCAAGTTGACCACGCGGGGAGAAAGAGAGACAATTGCCGACACTATCCACGAATTCAATTGGACGCGGGCATGCGCCGTCACCGGCTTGGTCCGCCAACAGAAAAGGAATACGGTCATGGCAAGAGGCGTAAGCAAAGATGCATTGGGTGTGGAGGTGGCGAAGGAGTACAAGGGCAAGAAATTCCGCCTGGC
>CAIXUF010001024.1 GCA_903922535.1 Candidatus Hydrogenedentota bacterium | reverse complement strand
TTCCCTTCGGTCACCTCCGGCTACTCACATTGGTCCCTGGCGGGACCCAAGAGCGGGCCTTTTTCTACTCACATTGGTCCCTGTCGGGACCCAGGAGCGGGCCTTTTCTTGCCGTCGCGGTTCTTCTTTGGGTTGGATGCGCGTGACGCCACGGGCCAATCCAATTGCGCGCGTTTCTGCCGCAGGTCTTCGGCAATCTTCACCAAGTCATTTCCAAAAGCGCGGGCGTGTTTCTGACGCTCATCCCTGACAGCCTTTATGATCGGGTCAATTCTCATGTGCATGGCCCTGTTCTTGTCTCTATCTTACCGCATCTTACGTTCCAGACCGGGTCTCGCTGAAGATGCTGATACGGCGCCAGCGCCCGCTTTCGAAGCGGCCTATGAGCATGCCGCTCAGCACGATGATGTACACCGTCGCGCCGATCCACGCGCCGTAGGTCTCCAGGCCCATCTTGAACCCCAGGAAACAGGACAACGGCAGGCCGAAGCCGTAGGCGATGAGCAGGGTCATCCACATCATCCAGCGGGTGTCGCCCGCGCCGCGCAGCGCGCCGATATAGGTGATGTTGGCCGCGTCGAAGGCCTGGAAAAGGGCAGCCAGCACCAGCAGTCGGGCGGCCAGTGGCACGATGTCCGGATTGGCCGGATTGAAGATGGCTTTCGCCAGCACTCCGCCAAAGGTGGCAAACACGAGGCCCATCCCGACCATGTAGATTGCGGCCAGTTTCAACGTGGTGCGTGTGCGCGCATGGGCGCGGTCTGGATCGCCGCGGCCAATCCACTGGCCCACGATGGCCGAAATGCCCATGTGCAGCCCGATCACGGGCATGAAGCAGAATTGGTTGAAGCTGAGCGCCACGGTGTTCGCCGCCATCTGCACCGTGCCGAAGCGGCCGATGATGAAGGAAATCCAGATCCACCAGTTGGCCACGTCGAGGAACATGCACATCGCCGCAGGCACACCCACCTGCACCAGCTCGCGGAAGCGGCGCGCGTCAAAAGCCGAGGTCGCGCGGGTGGCGTATTTGTTGTGGAACGGCCGCGACAGGAACACACCGAAGAGCAGCGCGGACTGCAACAGCATGGCCAGCACCGTGGCGGTCGCCGATCCGGCGATGCCCATGGCCGGAAAACCGAAATGGCCGAAGATGAACGCATAGTTCAGCAAGAGGTTGGCCAGATTGCCGACGATGGCCGTGATCATGGGAATGCCGGAACGGTTGACCGCCTGGAAGAAGCCCGTGAACGCGGCCATGCACCCCACGAAGAGGTAGCCGATCAGGCGGATGCGGAAGAAAATAAGTTCCAACCGTGTCACCTCCGCCGTGTGCCCCATGGCATGAAAGAGCGGACCCGACAGCGGAAACAGCGCGAGCGCAAACAGCACACCCGACAGAGACAGCCACAGTCCCTGCCAGCAGTAGCGCGAGCAGTCGGCATGCTCGTTGCGGCCGTAGCACTGGGCGGCAAAGGTGGCCACGATGCCCACCACGCCCATGAACAGCGTGCTCAGCGTGTACGACGCGATGTCCGCGGAAGTGACCGCCGCCAGCGCCGACTCGCTCACCCGGCCCACCATCACCCGGTCCACAAACCCCATCAGCGAATAGGAAAGCGTGCTGAGGATGATCGGCCCCGACATGGCCATCACCTCGCGCACCCCCTCCCAGCGGGGCTCTTCACTCAAAGGGACAACAGTGGACATGATGAAATGGTGTTCCCGAATATGCAGAAAGAAGAAAAATGAACCGCCATTTTAGCATGTCCGCAGGCGGGAAGGGCAGTGTTGCAAAGACCGGATGGACGATATGGACGCCATGGACATTATGGACGATATGGACCTGAGGGTCGGCTCACTCGCGGGTCCATATCGTCCATCCCGTCCATAGTGTCCATATCGTCCATCAGACGGGCACGGTGTTTCCCAATTACAGCCCCGACTTGAGCACCGCGTCGCAGATGGGTCCGCGCGACTTGGCGCCCTTCAGCACGAGGTGCCCGTAGTTCTCCGTGCCCTTGAGCTTGCGCACGATCCAGTTGAGCGCGTTGTTGGACTCGTTGAGGTAGGGGTTGTCCACCTGGCGTGTGTCGCCCAGGCAGTAGCACTTGACGTTTTCGCCCATGCGCGTGAGCAGCGACCGGATCTCCATGCGCGACAGGTTCTGCGTTTCGTCGATGATGACCACGGCATTCTCAATGTTCATGCCGCGGATGAACGCGAGCGGCAGGATTTCGAACTTGTCCGCGTCGAATTTGGAATGGTCCAGGGCGTTCTTGTCGAAGATGCGCTCGACGGGCCGCAACAGGTGGAGCTTGTTGACCAGCGCGCGCAGATAACGGATGTAGGGCTCCATTTTTTCGTCGACGTCGCCGGGCAGGTAGCCCATCTTCGCGCCGATCTCGACCATGGGTTTGACGACGTAGATCTTGTCGTAGAGCTTGCGCTGGAGCACGAGGAAGAAGGCCGACGCGAGGGCAAGGAAGGTCTTGCCGTAGCCGGCCTCGCTTTGCAGTGTCACCAGGTCCAGATGGTCGTCGAGCAGCAGCTCAAACGCGAGGTTCTGGTAGATGCTGCGCGGCTTCACCTTCCACACCTCGTGGGTGTATTCGATCACCTTTTCGCCCTGCGGCGAGTGGTACACCGGCTTGCCCTCGATCCACTGAAAGGAGTTTGGCAGAGGCTCCTCGCCGGGCTCCACAAAGCCCGTGTACAACTGCGAGTCGGACTGGAAGGGATGGGAACTCTTGTACTCCTGGCTCTGCACGCCGCCCATGCGCGCGATGATCTGGAGGATGCGGTCATTGGTGACCAGGATGGGGTCGGTCAGGGTGGACTGGCGTATTTCACGCAGAATCGCCATGTCGCCCGTGTCGATGCGGGCCTCGTCCTCGGGACGTTTCAGCAGGGAGATGTTGTCGAGATTCTGAAAAATGCCGTCCACCGCCGCGGCCACCAGGTGGCCCAGGCGCGGATCGCGCTTCAGTTTGTCCAGTTCGAGGATCACGTGCAGCGGGATGGCCACCCCGTTCTCCTCGCCGTTGCGCAGCACCGTGATGCAGTTGGGGTCCTCAAGAAGCGCGTTGGTGTCGAGCACGTAATTCTTTTTCATCAGAATCCTCCGGCGGTCGGGAGACGCCGAACGCCTTTTGCGTGCCTTAAAAAATAACGCTTTGAAGGTGCAAAGGGAGGACGCTTCGGCGCGCGGGCGGCGGGTGCGCCCGTGCCGTCGGGGTCGATGCGTGTGGCATCGCGTCATGCAAGCGGGGAGGCTACTCCTTTTTGAATTCGGTGATCGCCTCTTCGTTGAACACGGCCTGCATGATGGTCGTGCGGCCGTTGGTTGTGAACACCAAATGGATCTTACCATCCTTCGCCTGGATGGCGTAGGGATAGGCGAAGTCGTTGTCACCCCCGGCAATGGCGCGGCGGAAGGGCCAGGTCTTGCCGCCGTCGCGGCTGACCGCCACGGTCAGGGGCGTGCGGTCGTTCATGTTGTCGTTGTAGACGAACAGCAGATCTCCATTCTTCAGCTTGATCAGTTCTACCGCCGCGTTGGGGTTGGGGAAATCGGTCTTGACGCCCTCCGACCAGGTCTTGCCGCCGTCGTGCGACTCCGAACGCTGCACCCAGCCGTCGGTGGTGGGCTCATAGCCGCCGCCCCGGCGCAGGAAACAGAACAGATCGTTGTCGGCCAACTGCACCACGGCCGGCTGAAGGTTGCCCTGGGGCGACTTGATGCGGCTTGATTCGGACCAGTTCGTGGTGGAGGGATTGAAACGCAGGAAGAAACTTTCCGTGTCGCCGCTGGTGCGCTCGCGGTCATTGCCCTTTTCGGAGTAGACCGGCAGCAGGTAGTCGCCGTCCTTGAGCACGATGGGCTGGCCGCGCACCATGGTCCCCTCCTCATAGGTGACCATGAACGAATCGGACCAGGTTTGCGCGCCGTCCTTGGAGAGCTTTGCCTTGATGCGCGAGTTGCACCAGGTGTCGCCCTTGCGGTTGTTGTAGAAGAGCCACACGGTGCCGTCCGGTGCCTGCCAGATGACTGGGTTGCCCTCGCCCTCGAAAGGTGTGTCGGCAATGACTTCGGGGAACGACCATATGCCGGCCCCCCGGTGGCGCGCGGGCCGGGGTGCCGCCGCCTGGCCCGGCTCCTCGGGCGTGGTCACCGGTTCAGGAACAAAGCGTGACCCGTAGACGGCCGTCTCGTTGCTGTATTCGTTGGCGCCGCCGTAATAGGCGATGTAGAAATCACCGTTGTCGAGCTGGGTGATGGAGGCGGGATGCTTGTACGGGCCGGGGTGTTCCTGCCCGAAAACACGGTACGTTTCAATGTTCTGCTCGAACTTTGGAAGGATCAATTCCCCCCATGCCGAAACGCAAACCACTGCCAGAACAACCGCAACAACTGCCTTGCGCAACTCCATGGTCATCCTTTCCCATGTCCCGGCGGTATCCGCCGCTTCTGCTAATACCTTACGCGAACGGAAGGGGCGCGTCAACATCCACGATATTGGGCGTCCGGTGGGGAGCCGTGGCACAAGATATGCCTCCATCCAGGCAGAGAACGTAGAGGAGGCTTCCAGCCTCCTTTCGCCATTTCCCCGACTTTGGCCGCAAGAAGAATGCGGCAGGATGCCGCATCTACTTTCCCGCGTACCGCTGCTGCACGATGCCGATCTGCACCTGGCAGATGGCCATGGCCAGCGCGTCGGCGGCGTCGTCGGGCTTGGGGATGGTTTCCAGCGACAGCAGCAGCTTTACCATTTCCTGCACCTGCCGCTTGTCGGCGTGGCCATAGCCGACCACGGCGGTCTTGGCCTCGGTGGGGCTGAACTCGCCCACGGGCAACCCGGCCTGGGCGGCGGCCAGTACCAGCACGCCGCGCGCCTGCGCCACCTGGATGCCGTTGGTGACGTTTTGCACGAAAAACAGCCGCTCCACGGCGACGGCGTCGGGCTTAAACAGTTCGAGGAGGCGCGATGCCTCCTCGAAGATGAATTTCAGTCTGTCGGCAAAATGCCATTTGGACGGGGTCAGTATGACGCCGTGCGCCACGTGCGTCAGCCGGCTGCCGCGGCTTTCGACCACACCGTAACCCGTGGTGGCCGTGCCGGGATCAAAGCCGAGCGCCCGCATGGCTAGTCGGCCATCGCCTCCTCCATGTCCTCGTCGCTGATGTCGGCGTTGGTGAAGACGTTCTGCACGTCCTCGTTCTCCTCAAGCAGATCGATCAGCTTGAGCAGGTTCCCCACAAACCGCTTTTCCACCGCCATGGTGGTCTTGGGGATCATCTTGAGCGCGATCTCCTCCGGCTTCACCCCCATCTTTTCCAGCGCCTCGGCGACCACGTGAAGCTGTCCGGGCTCCGTGGCAATCTCGTGCACATCGCCCGAGCTGTCCACGTCGTCGGCGCCCGCCTCTATCGCCTTTTCCAGGATGTCATCGTCGCTCATGCCCTCTTTGGGCACGGTGATGATGCCGCGCGGGTCAAAGTTCCACCCCACCGCGTTGGCCGGGGCCATGGTTCCACCCGCCTTGGTGATCATGTGCCGCACTTCGGCGATGGTGCGGTTCTTGTTGTCCGTCAGCACGTCCACGAGAATGCCCACGCCGCCGGGGCCGTAGCCCTCGTAGCGTAGTTCCTCGTACATCACACCCTCGATCTCGCCCGTGCCCTTTTTGATGGCGCGTTCGATGTTCTCACGGGGCATGTTGTTCGCGCGACAGGCAATCAGGACCGAGCGCAGTCGCGGGTTGCCGCTCGGGTCACCGCCGCCGATGCGGGCCGAAATGGTGATTTCTTTCGCCAGGCCCGAGAAGATCTTGCCGCGCTTGGCGTCAGCCGCACCCTTTTTCCGCTTGATGGTGCTCCATTTGGAATGGCCGGACATGGATACCGTCTCCCTGTTGAATTGCTGAAACACCGGGCATGCATACACCCGGACCGGACTGGCAAGTATATCAAAGGAACCGCACGGCGCGCAATCCGTTGCGCGGGGTCAAAAGTGGGTGAAACTCGCCCCAAACAGGGGCATTCCGGCCTGAACGGGGCTCAGCGGGACTTTGCGCCGCCTGCGCGCGCCAGCGGCGGCGACACCTTATAATAGGCCCTGCTTAGCGCGCGGCCCCAGGGTGTCGCGCCCAGCGCCTGGTCGCGAAAGTCGCGCAGCGCCTTGGTCACGGGGCTGTCGGTGCCGAGCGACCTGCTGAACAGGCAGCCCGACTTCTCCTGTTTCGCACAGTCCTCCTCGTCCACCAGGTAGCAGGCGATTTGCGGGTAAAACTCCCTGAACGACGCAAAATCGTCCCGGTTGTACTCCGGCTTGCCGCAGGTGTGGATGGTGCCGTTGCTCAGCATGCCGCCCAGCCGCCAGTTCAGGTTGCGGTAGAACATGCCCGACCCGGACGACCCGCCCTCGGTGACGCCCTCGTCCCAGCGCACGGTGGTCTGCATCTCGTAGCGGGTGACGCACAATGCGTCCAGGCATTCGGTCGTCTCGCTTTCAATCACCGTGCCGTAGTTCGTTTTCATCGGCCTCCCGGCGGGCAGGTGGAATCCCTGCACCGCGTCGCCCAACAACGGCGTGCGCGCGTCCCAGCCCGACCACGCCCGGCCATACTGGCCCACCGGCACCCGGTCAAGGCGCAAAAACTGGCCGTCAAGACGTTTGCTCTCGGCGAGCATCTCGGCGCCTTTGCTGCGCGGCAGCGCGTCCAGCGGCGGCCCCTTCACCGTCGTGTCGCAGGACCCGGTGCGGTAATCCCACATCGCCTCCACGTCCTCCACATGCAGGCCGATGCCGGAGAAGCAGTGGTGCGCGGTGATCAGCAGCGGGTCATAGGTCGCCGTGCCTGCCCGGTTGAGCAGCGTGCCGGAGCACTGCACATGTCCCAGCCCCTGCGGCACAATCAGCATGGCCACACTGGTCGACACCTGCCGCGCCGCCTCAATCCCCTCACAATCGGCCGGTTCGGGACAGGGCGTGGCGTCCTTGGCCGGAAGTTCGTCGAAGAGCCTGTAAAAATGGGAAAGCGCCTCAATGCGCAGCGGCGGCAGCGCCGTGTTCGGCGATTCCAGCACCAGCGTCACCGATTCGCCGGGCGTGGTCGGCAGCCAGGTGCCCCAATCGCGCGCCTGCGCCCGGGTGAACGGGCCAAAGGTCCGGCCGCCGCCGGCACCGATGAGATAAAGAGACTGTCCCTGCGCGAAACCGGTGAGGTCCGCGCGGAGCCGCAGGGCGAGCGCCCCTTGCGAGGTGACCCGCGCAAGCCAACGCCACACGCCGTTTTCCTGAAGCGGTTCCCCGAACAGCGCCGCGGCATCCAGGTCAATCTGCCGGCCCGCCGCCACCTCCAGCGCCGGACCCGCGGGGGCATTTGCCTTGAGCGCATCCGCCTGGCCGGCGTAGAAGGAGTAGACCCGCTCCGGCATCGGCGCGGCCAGCAGCCGCAACGCCTCGGCGCGCGGCAGCGGATACCGCGCATCCTCCAGCCCCGCCGCCTTCACGGCCGGCGGCACAAAGACGTAATCCGCGGACTGTGCCCATGCCGACCCCGCCGCGCCGGCAAACATCGCCGCCGCGCACAGGACGCCCAGCATCCGAAACCTTCTCGAAGCAAACATCCGCATGTGTCCCGCATTGTAGGCCCTCCGGCCTTTGCCGCACAAACCGTCGTGGACTGGCACGAATGGCGCCAAGGTAAGCCCAAAACAGAGCCACTGCTGTGCCACGGGACCTATCTTGTTGCCGACAGAACGCCCGCTTTCGTATCGCAGGCGTCTCGCCTGCCTGGGCGCGGTTCGGAAGTGCTTCGCGAAGGACGAGGCAGGCGAGACGCCTGCGATACGAAAGCCGGCTGTTGCGTGGGAGCCTGTCGTAATTTAGCGCCATTCGGTGGCAGTCCCCCGGCGGATTTATCCCGTACCCGTCGCGCGATTGGCTATAATGGATGCGGTCCCGGCCTTGTCCCCGACATGCAGGAGCATGATGAACAACACGCCCGCACCGGCGCGGCAGCGCGCCTTCTGGACGGCACTGGTTTCAGCGCTGCTCTTTGGCATGGCCACGCCCTTTTCGAAGAGCCTGCTGGCCTCGATACCTCCCAGTCAGCTTGCGGGGCTGCTCTATCTGGGGGCGGCGCTGTTCTACCTGCCCGTCGTGGCGGCGCAGCGGCGCAGGGGGCTCCGGCTCCTTCCAGCGGGGCGGAAGAACCGCGCCCTGCTCGCGGGCGCGGTGTTCTTCGGCGGCATTCTGGGGCCGGTGCTGCTGCTGACGGGGCTGCAACTGTCCGCCTCGGCCTCCATGTCGATGTGGCTCAACCTGGAAACGGTGGCCACGGCCGTGCTGGCGGTTTTGCTGTTTCGCGAACACCTGGGCCGTTGGACCTGGGTGGGCAACCTGGGCATCCTCGCGGCCGGCGCGTTGCTGGGCTTCGATGGCGGCCGACTCGGCTGGATCGGCCTGCTGTTCGCGGCCGGCGCTTCCGTTGCCTGGGGGGCGGACAACAACATGACGGCCGTCATTGACGGCATCACCCCGCAGGCCACCACGTTTTGGAAAGGACTTGTGGCCGGCACGGTCAATCTGGGCATTGGTTTGTGGCTCTCGCCCTCGCTGCCCGCGGGCGGGGCCGTTGGCGCGCTCGCGCTGGGCGCGCTGGCCTACGGCGCGAGCATTGCGCTGTATATCGCCGCCGCACAGGCGCTGGGCGCCGCACGCTCGCAGATGGTCTTTGCCTCCTCACCCTTTTTCGGCGTGCTGCTGTCCGTGTTGTGGCTGGGCGAGGGCATGAGCCTCTTGCAGGGCGTGGCGCTGCTGGTCCTCGTCGTGTCGCTGGCCGCCATGTTTCTCGACCGCCATGGCCATGCGCACCATCACCATCCCACCACCCACATCCACGAGCACCGGCACGATGACCTGCACCATGATCATCCCCATGATGGGCTTGACGCGCAGGGGCGGCATATCCATGAGCACACGCACGACGCCAGGGAGCACGCCCATCCGCACTGGCCCGATTTACACCACAGGCATGACCATTGAACCCACTTGGCCCGCCGCAACCGCTTGACACTCAGGCTCCGCGTTCCTGTCACCGCCTCAGAATGACCCTACCCCGCGCCTTAGGAATCTATTTCCCTCCAAAAACAGGCATAAGGAGAACTATCACTGCCATCATCCGCGCGAAGCAAGTCCTCAGCCGCAACCTGCAATACAAAACGTTGTTGTTGTCCTCGTCCAGACCAGGTCTCTTCCGTCAATAGGCCATGGGCCTTCATTAGAGGAATGATCTCGTTCATGATCACCCACTCATCCGTTCTGCATTTCATGTGCACAAGACTGTCGTTGATTCCCGTTGTTCTTCGGAATATTCGCAGAAATCTCTGGAGTGCCTTGCGCTTTTGCGAACGTCTCTCTTGTCCTTCTGCGGGTTGAATTTCCGCACCATCAGTAACCGATATGCCCAAGTTATCCAGCATCTGAATTATGCGGACAGGAGCATACTCTCGGTACACCTCTTCCCTGCGGGCATCATCACTACTCTTGAGCAACTTGACTCCGGAGAAGGTACATTCTTTGAAAAGCACCTCCTCATATATAGATTCCTGATCAAATGCCACTTCCACAAGTTCGCAGTTTTCAAATCTCACATTATGCCAATCTACTTCGGAGAAAGAACAGTGGACAAATGATGAATTGCTGAAGGTAATGTTATGCAGAGTTGTATGTTCGAAGACTAGACTCGGATAGATGAGTTTTCCAGAGATGCTGACAATATCGCCGAAATCCTTGCCATTAATAATGTACGGAAGTATGGTCCCGAGGTTGGTGTTTATCGACGATGGGCGCCATTCCTTCGCAACAAGTTCACAAAGCACCTTGATGAGTGCCTGGCATTTGTCTAAGGTTAAATCGAGACCTAGAGAGACATAGTTTGCTACAGAATCGGGAAGAGGGGACACGGACAATAGTGCCTTCAGCGCGTAGCCTTTTCCAGCGAGGGCCTCCGTAAGAAGTTTGCATAGAACCCTGGCAAGGAAATAGTGTCTGAATTCGAGATGGTCAAAGCAACGCGAATGCGCGTCACCTTCTGCAGGAATCGCTAGCAGAACATGCATCTTGACCATATCGATAATCTGTCGTCGCTGGCTGAGTTCAATATTCCAGTCTTCAAGGAGAACAGAGGCTAGAGCTTCAACAAGCTCAACGGACAGGCGGTCGGTCTGTGACGACCACATCTCCTCAGCTACATTTTCCAGAAACTGCATATGCTGGTCGACGGTTAAGTAAGGCTGGCCAGTATCCTTAAACTTCCACTTTTCCTGCACCTCTCGCTTTATGAAAGCCTCTATTACGGCGGCAACGCCCCGCATGGGGTCGCCACTTGCATGTAAGAATGTGTGAACGTCGATCTTGTACCGTAACAGAGCTTTGGCAATATGCGAAACAAGAAAGGGTCTGGAGATCATAGGGTGCTTATCACTCTCCAGTTCCTGAACTAAAGCGTCATACACACTTTCGGGATTCTGAAGTCTATTCCCTTCATACTCATAAGAGGCAAAGTATTGGCACACC
>CAIXUF010001023.1 GCA_903922535.1 Candidatus Hydrogenedentota bacterium | reverse complement strand
CGGGCAGACGCGCAACCACTTTGCCGCGCTGGATGACTCGGGCAACGTTACCGCCTGGAACCCCAACGCGAGCTACGACATCTACGCCCTTGCGATCTCCGGGACGACGATCTATGCGGGCGGCGGTTTCACGAGCATTGGCGGCAAATCCCGGCCGTATTATGCCCAGTTCGAGCCTCCCCCCGCGGCGCCTGCAAGTCCCGGGGCGGATTCCATCACGACAACTTCCATTCGCTGGACCTGGTCGGATCAATCGTCCAACGAAACCGGATTCAAGGTGCATGACGACCCCGGCGCGGGGCCGCCGGTGACGCTGCAAACGACAACCGACGCGAACGCCACCTCCTGGCAGCACAACGGCCTGACACCAAACACGCAGTACGCCTTCCAGGTCGCGGCAACCAATGGCGGCGACAGCGCGAAGACGGACAATTACACGGCGTGGACGCCGGCGGCGACGCCCGCAGCGCCCGTGGTGAACGGCGCAACGGTGAACTCGCTCAACGTCGCCGTCGGCACGGGCGACGGCAATCCGTCCACCACGGAATACGCCATTTATTGCACAACGACCAGCCAATGGGTGCAGGCCGACGGCACGCAGGGCGCCGCGGCGGCATGGCAGACCGCGGCGCTTTGGGCTGCGAAGACCGTGACCGGCCTGGCGCCGTTGACCAGCCACACCTTCACCGTCACGGCACGCAACGGCGCGGGCGTACAGACTTCCGCCGGGCCCGGGGCAGCCCTCATGACACTCGGCAACACGGCACCGGTGGTCACGCTGAACGGGGCCAATCCGCAGACCATCGAGCGTTGCGCCTCCTACACCGAACTGGGCGCGTCCGTGACCGACGCGCAAGACGGCGGCCCTGTAAACTCACCGGACGTGATCGTCCAGGACCATGGGACATGGACCATCGACACCAGCGCGGTGAACACGCAGGTTTCGGACACCTACACGGTGACCTACACCTATACCGACTCGGGCAGCCCGGGCGGCAATCCGCTGACCGGCAATAGTCCCACGCGCACCGTGGTGGTTCGCGACACCACGCCGCCGGTAATAACCCTGTCCGGCACCAGCCCGGTGACGGTGGAGTGCCACGCATCGTACACAGATGCGGGGGCAACCGCCAGCGACACCTGCGGCGGCAGCCTGACGGGCAGCATCGCGCCCACCAACCCGGTCAACACCTCCGTGCCCGGCACCTACACCGTGCGCTATAACGTCAAGGACGCGGCAGACAACAGCGCCACCGAAGTCACGCGCACCGTGGTGGTGCTTCCCTCCGCGCCGCAGAATGCCAGCGCGGCAAACATCACCGCGACCGGCATCCGGTGGAACTGGAGCCCGCCCGCCAGCGGGACGCCTGACGGCTACAAGGTGTACGCCGACCCCGTCACCGACCCGCCCACAACGCCCACGACGCTGCAGGCAACCACCGCGGCGGATGTTGTTTCCTGGCAGCAGGACGGGCTGACGCCGAACACAAAATATGCCTTCCGCGTGACGGCCTTTCTCACCGGCACCGGCGAGGGCCCGTCATCGTCGCCGGACCTTCAGGTGTGGACGCTGGCGGCGCCGCCCACGGTACCCGTGGCGGACGGCATGACGGTGAACTCGCTGCACGTCACCCTCGGCGCGGACGACGGCAACCCGGCAACCACCGAGTATGCCATTCATATCTCGTCGACCAGCGGCGGCGACAAGTGGGTTCAGGCGGACGGAACCTTGGGCACGGACGCGGTATGGCAGACCAGGGCAAACTGGGGCGCCAGGAACGTGACCGGCCTGACGCCAAACACGGCGTACACCGTCACCGTGTCCGTGCGCAACGGCGCGGGCGTGGTGACTGTGGTCGATGCGAACGGGGATCTTGTCATGGCGTAATCTCCCGTCTCCAACGCCGCGATGCCCGTTGCAGCAACGTGACGCCTTGTTTTTGACTGCGGAGCTGCGCCATCTGCAACGTAAAAGCGCCCGTGCCTTTCCGAGGGTGGGACAACAGCGACAAACACGGCATCCCTGCCGACGCGGGTCTTGAGATGGTCGGTAATGAACTTGCGGATGGCCGTGCGGGCGTGTGTCCGTTTGGACCGGGGCGTCAGACGGGCAATGAGCACGTCCAGGCTAGCATTGTCTGGCGGCGCGTGGGTGGCAAGACGTTCACAACCTTTGACATGGCCTTGAAGGCGTCCTTGCCGCGAACACCGCCGCACACCGCAGCATCGGATTCGTCATTATGGTTGCCGGGCACATAGATCGCAGGCCTTGGTGTCCGCGCCTGGAAAATTCCGGGCCACCCAAAACATGGACGAAGTTCGGCCGTCTGTCGTCGGACTGGATACGTCTTTCGCTATGAGGTATAACTTGTGACGTCGGAATGCGACCGGGTGCCCCCGAAAGGGACCAAACCACGCGGAAAGGAACCGTTGAGAAATGAACACGGTCAGGATGGGGTTGATTGGCGCGGGCGGCTGGGGTTCGATGCATGCCCGGACCTATGCGGGCATGACGGGGGCCGAACTGCACGGCGTGGCTGATGTGGACCCGGCGCGGGCGAAGGCACTGGCGGACAGATTCGGCGCACGGGCTTATGCATCCACCGACGCGCTGCTCGCGGACCCGGAAATCGACGGGGTGGCGGTGGTCACGCCGGACTTCGCCCACGACGAGGTGCTGCTGGCGGCGGCGCGGGCGGGCAAGCACATTCTCGCGGAAAAGCCGCTGGCCATGACCGTGGAGGCATGTGAGCGCATCGTGGCCGCGGCCGAGGAGGCCGGAGTCCTGCTCATGGTCGATTTCCACGCCCGGTGGAGCCCGCCGCTGTACAAGGCATGGGAGGCGATCCGCGAGGGCGAGATCGGCGCGCCGCGCCACGTGTACTACCGGCTCAACGACCGCATCTTCGTGCCCACCGAAATGCTGCCCTGGGCGGGCAGGACAACCGTGCTGTGGTTTGTGGGCAGCCACGCCATCGACACGGTGCGCTGGCTGATCGGCGACGAGGTGGCGCGCGTCTACGCCGTTGCGCGCAAGGGCCTGCTTCAGGGTAGGGGCATCGACACGCCCGACTATTACCAATCCCTGCTGGAATTCCGTTCCGGCGCGACGGCGGTGATTGAGAATTCGTGGATACTGCCCAACAGCATGCCCAACATCGTGGACGTGAAATGCGAGATCGTCGGCGACGATGGCGCGCTTTATGTGGACCAGAGCCACAACCGCGCGCTGGAGAAATACACCGGCACCACGGGCACCTACCCGGACCTGTTTGTCATGCCGTCGATCTACGGCGCCCAGTGCGGCTTCGCCGCCGACAGCATCCGCCATTTCGTGGACTGCGTGCGAGAGGGCCGCACGCCCATGGTCACTGGATACGACGGGCTCATGGTGACCAAAGTGATTTGCGCCATCGAGGAATCGATTCGGACGAAACAGCCTGTGGACATTGCGTGACGCCCATGAACCAGAAGAAACCAACCTCTGAATATGTGGTGCGCGGCGTGCAGAGCGAGGGTGAACTGCGCGCGGCCAATGACCTGATGGCGAAGGCGCAACTGCCCAACTACTGGGACAGCCTCGGCTGGCTGGAAAGCGCCGGGCCGGTGTGGGCGGGCGTCAAACGCGAACACACCCGGATTGCACTGGCCGACGCCGAACTGGTGGGCGCGCTTCGCCTGCTGCCGCTGACGCTGCGCATCGGCCGCGCACGGCTGCGCGCGGTGGGCGTCGGCTGGGTATCCACGCCGCCCGCGCAGCGCAACCGCGGCGTGTGCCGGGCGCTCATGAACGACGCGCTCGATTACACGCGGGACAGCGGCGCGGCCTTTTCCCTGCTCTACGGTATTCCCAACCTGTACCACCGCTTCGGCTACGCGACGATGCTGCCGGAATACAGTGTGGTCGTGGAAACAGGGTCCGCGCAAAAGGACTTCGCACCAATCCCCCGGGTGCGGCCGGTGACCAAAGACGACATCCCCGCGTTGATGCGCATCCATGAGAAGCACGAAGCCGGGGCCTCCTGCTCCATTGTGCGCACCGCCGCGCATTACCGCAGCCAGTTCATCAGCGCGGCACCCAAGACACCCTATTGGTGCGACTGGGCCAGCGCACAGGCGCTGCTTGATGGTCTCGGCAAAATCACCGCCTACTTCATGCCGCAGGCGGCCGCCACTGAAATTCACGTCAAGGAACTGGGCGTCACCGACCGGGCGTCCTGCGATGCGCTGCTCCACGCGGCCAAGGCGACGGCCCGCGAAGCGGGACTGGGGCAGGTGCGCTTTCACGTGCCGCCCTATCATCCCTTCGCCCGGTATTTGGAAGAGTTTGATTCGATACACCAGGTGCGGCACTTCGCCAATCGGGAAGGCATGATGGCGCTCACGGACCTGGAGGCGTGCCTGAACGCCATGCTACCTGAGTGGAAAGAACAAATGCAGCGCAACGGCCTGCTTGGTTTGCAGGGGGAATGCACCTTGGTGGTCTCGAATGCGGCCTATCGTATCATTTCGGACGCTTCGGGACTCCGGATTGAGAAGGGAATGGGCAAGAACCGCATCGCGCTGGACGAACAGGAGTTTGTTCGGCTGATTAGCGGATACACCCACGCGGAAGACGTGCTGACCCAAAAGGTACGGAGTCTGAAGGGGGACGCCCGCCGGTTTGCCCTGGCGCTCTTCCCGAAACGAACACCCTTCATCTGGCCAATAGACCATTTCTGAGCGGGAGGGGCAAGAAATCGAGTAGGGGGAGGGGTTGCCCCTCTCCCCCTCTCACACCACCGGGCATACCTGCTCGGTACCACGGCGGTTTCGTTCATTGTTGAACGTTTCGTACCTTTTGACCGGGTCGATGAGTTGTTGTTTTGCGAACCAT
>CAIXUF010001022.1 GCA_903922535.1 Candidatus Hydrogenedentota bacterium | reverse complement strand
GGACGCGGTGCTGCGCTGCTGGAACGCACCTGCGAGGACGCAGTCAAACGAGAACCTGCCGTCTGTAAACAGGGGATGGGCGGCCATGGGTTCTTCCAACGATGCTTGTTGGGGCTGGTCCTGGTCCACGCTGGCTGCGCTCCAGACCCATTGTACACCGTCAGCGTGTCCGAGATGCGGAATCTGTTTTGTGAACATATTCTGGTTCTGCGGAACCCATCCATTCCCGCTGGCGGCAAGGGTTTTATGATCGCCGGACCTCAGGTACCGGCCGGTGGGAGTGTCCAGCACATCGACGGGCGCCGCGTCGGGAACTTCGCGATAGGAAGACAGTTCGAGCAGAGACCTACCCTTCGGAGCCCAGTCCGGGGTCGTTAGATTGCCTTCGGCAACCCCCGTGCCGGTTGCCCACAGCACGCGGTTTGCAGATGAAGCCGCCGTGCAGATTCCCTTCACCGTGTCAAAAGCCAACCGGCCGTCCCGATACCAGGTGTCGAGGACGTTGTCCCCGACCTTCAGGCGGGTTTCCGCATCGAAAAGGCTAGCCCGCTCCCATACAAGGCCCATTCCTTCCGCGCGTCGCACATTGTTGGCTTCCTGCGCCGCGTTGGCCCAATGATTCTCCGCCCATTTCTGAACAAGGCCGCCGCGGCAGCGTATATAGAGCGTTTCGTTGCCCCACGCAAGTTTCTCTGTCTCATTTGCGGCCAGCCCCCCGTGGCCGGTGGTAAACGAATCGCCTTGGACCAAATGCCCGAGTACCGGGTACCTGATGATTCCGCCATGAGCCGTTGCGGTCCATAGTCCGCCCATGCAGTCCTCCACATCGACCACTTGGTCGAAACAGAACCGGGAACCGTCCCACACACTTACCGTGCGCTCCGCGGAACCAAGCTTCACACGGCCGTTTGTGGACGTAAAAGTCACGCCGGCGAGTTGAAACTGCGAGGAAGGCATGGGGGGTTCATATCTCTGCCATGCCGCGGGCGTGTGGATTTCCTTTGGGGCGGCGCTTTGGCGACCTCCGCCCACTTCCACCACTACGCGGTCCGCTTCCACACAGATCTTGTTGACCGCAACCCCCGCATGGGCGGCGTACTCGCGTGCGCCCGATGAGGACCATTTCCACAAGCCGTTCCCCGTTCCGAGCAGCGCGTCGTCCCCCAGGGCCGCCACGGCCAGGAAGCGGTCGTCGTCGAACCGTCCGCCGGTCATCGTTCTTGCAGGCCGGTCGGGCGCGACCGCGGGGTCAAGTGCGATGCGGACGCCGTTCAAGGAAGGTCTTTCCTCCCAAATCCAAGGTCCGGTCTTGGCAACCTGCTGATACTCGGGCTCCTTGTACTCAAATGGCTGCCAGGGACTGCCTGCGGCACCTGTCGGCCGGTAGAATTGCCCGCCCCTTTCCCAGTAGCCGTCCTCTCCGTCCGCCTGCCGGAGACCGCCTTCAGCGATCCTCTCAAACGACACAAATGCCTGCCTTTGCAGGTCCACCAGCCACACCCCGACAGGGGTCATGAACGCCGCGTTCTTCCCCACAACTGTGGCAGAGGTGGTCTCGTCAAATTGAAATTCGCCGGATGCAGAGACCATGGGTGTCAAGGGGGGATCAATGGTTACCCCCCCAAGTCCCTGGGAGATCGTGGTCTTAGACACGGAATCCACGGCAACTACCTTGGGGGCGGACGAGTCGGGCGAGAAGGATCCGTCCTTGTACGTGTAGCACTTTCCATCGGGGGTGGTGATGCAGTACAGGCGCTCGGTCAACTGCCCGACGACCGCATAATCCGCGGGCCAGGCAGTCTTTGGAAGCAGCCTGTCGAATCTGCCGGGCAATTTGACGCTTCCGTCCCGGACACCAATTCCGTCATCTGTGAAAACGAGCAGTTCGCTTTCGGGCCCCAGCGCAACCCCCTTCACGCGGTCCAGAAGAAAGCCGTTATCGGCCACGGAAAGGGGCATCCATGACGTTCCGAACTTCATGCTGAACGCGGGAGCGTCCTCTCCCGGCGTATAGCGCAACGAGGAAGACTCGACCGGCCTGCGATCGAAGGCCAGCGGAAGCCTGTCCTGCCGGACCGGCACAATCGGATCCTGTGCGGGCTTCCACGTCTCGGAAGAGTGCGGCTCCGCGGCGGTCCAGTCCGGGTTTGCCTTCCACTGCGCCTTTCCATCCTGCCCCAGCAGGAGCGAATCGCCGGCCCATCCAATTTCCCCGGAAACGCCCTTGGGAAGCGGAATCCAGCCCGCGCAGAACGCCTGCGGAGACGGGGAGGTCTGGGGGGCCGGTATCGGCAGATCGAACACAAAGCATCCCCTGTCCGTCAGAATGGCCAGATGCCGGTTCTTTTCATCCTCGCGCACGGCGAAATCTAGGCAGGTTGCCTGCTGCCATTCGGCCTGCCACTCGAAACGTTTGCGCAATTCCAAGAACTGATCCGCCTTTGCGGTGGACGCCGCGGCATCCGCACGTTTTTGCAGGGCCTTCCCGGATTCGTCCGCCACCTGTTCAAGCAGCCTTGTATCGCCCTCGAGCGGAACCAGTGTTTCGTCCTGCTGATGTATGGTGGCCGCCAGAGCCCCGATTTGGCTGTCAAGGTTTCTGGATTGTGTTTGGGCGGCATCGCGGCTTGCCCCGGCCGAAGCCAGGTCCCGGGACGCGCGCTCCTCGTTGGCATTTGCCGCGGTGATGAGGCGCTGCAACGTGGCACGAAACGCCGCTCCGAGATTCTGGGCGGCGGTCACCTCCTGCCGCGCCAGCGAATCCTTCTTCCTGGACTGCTCGTCACGACGGGCTTTGATGCGGGACTCCAACTCGTCGAAGGGAAGATCAAGATCCGATACAGACACGGCATCGCCCGGCTGGGCGGGCTTCAAAAGCGACTGGCGGTCCGTTCTGATTTTTGACAACTGGTCCACCGCCTTCCTGACGGCATCATCCGCCTGAACCTGCAGGGGCATCTTCGGGTAAACCTCGTCGACGGTAGGCGCCGCAGTGCCGGAAGAATCGTCGGACGGCGCCGCCGCCTTGGCCGCATCTTCGAGAGTC
>CAIXUF010001021.1 GCA_903922535.1 Candidatus Hydrogenedentota bacterium | reverse complement strand
GCTTGATACCTGACTTCAGATGCGGGACGTTGAATTCGCAAGTTGATTCCAGTAATCCCGGCCCGAGTTCACGGTGGACCTCAATAGCGCATCCAATCACCTGATTCGACAATGCATCAAACTCCATGTTCACTCCCTTCGTGATCTTCGTGTTCTTCGTGGTGAGTAGTTACGAATAATTAATGGTCAATGGAAAATGGCCGGCGAAAACAATGAAGAACGGTTAATGGGCCGCGACGCTAAACCGCATCACCATTTTTTCTCATCGACCATTTCCGCAGGATGCTCCGCTGTCACGGTGATGGCAATCCCGCCGCGTGGATTAAAACGGCCCGTCACGCGCAGGCGCCGCGGCTGGCAGATGGTGACGAGGTCATCCAAGATGCGGTTGACCGCTGCCTCGTGAAAGGCTCCGTGGTTGCGGAATGAAAAAAGATAAAGCTTCAGCGACTTGCTTTCCAGGCACACGCGGTTGGGAATGTAATCAATGGTGATGGCGCCGAAATCGGGCTGGCCAGTGATTGGGCAGAGCGCGGTGAATTCCGGGCATTCGAAATGAATCCAGTAATCCCGCCTGGGATAGGCGTTTCGGAAAGTTTCCAGGCGGGCCTTGGCGGGCGAACGCGGGATGGACGCGTTCCGACCTCGCGGAGAGTCGGGATGACGCAGGAGTGTCAGCCCGGGATACGGTCCCTTGCCTGGCCGTGAAGTGGGGCGTGTTTTCATGAGTATAATATATAGTGTGACCTTTCGTTCTTTTTCGAGCACGAATTTTAGCGTCTTGAAGCCGGAAACCGATTAGGCCGCGACGAAAAATGGCGCGTGGTATGCGGCGCGTGCGACCGTGCGGCACCTCGCGGTCCTCTGGGCGGCGGCTGGGCCGCCGCGCCGGTGGCGGTCCGGGCGCTCTCAGAATGGTATGCGTGTTTCAAATCGGCCGGGACACTCTTCCGGATCAGGCATTCGATATCGCGCAGGTAATTGCGCTCCTCGGCACAGCAAAAGGAAACCGCATCGCCCTCGGCGCCCGCGCGCGCTGTGCGGCCAATGCGGTGCACGTAAACGTGCGGTTCGTTTGGCAGGTCGTAGTTAACGACGTGCGTAATGCCATCCACATCAATGCCCCGCGCCGCGATGTCCGTTGCGACAAGCACGCGCACTCGTCCCGTTTTGAATCCCGTCATGGCCTGGGTGCGCGCGCTCTGGCTTTTGTTGCCATGAATCACGGATGTCTGAATACCCGCCGAGAGGAGGATGTCGGCTACCCGGTTGGCGACATGCTTCATCTGCGTGAATACGAGCACTTTGTTGATGCCGGGGTCGCGCAGGAGCGTGACGAGCAGGATGGGCTTATCCTTCTTCTCCACGAACAATACTTTTTGCTTGATCTTCTCGACGGCGGGCTGGTCGGGCGTCACGGTAATGTGCACGGGGTCGTGCACCATGACCCGCGCAAGCGTGATGACTTCGGGCGCCAGGGTCGCGGAGAAAAAAAGCGATTGGCGCCGGGCCGGAAGCGCCGCGATGATCCGGCGCACATCGTGAATGAACCCCATGTCCAGCATGCGGTCCGCTTCGTCGAGCACAAACACTTCTATGCCGTCCAGGCGCACGTGCCGCTGTTGCATCAGGTCGAGCAGGCGTCCGGGCGTGGCGACGACGATGTCCATGCCGCGGCCCAACGCCGCCACCTGCGGTTGCTGGCCGACCCCGCCAAAGATCACGGTGTGCTTGATCGTCAGATGCCGCCCGTAGGCGCGAATGCTCTCGCCGATCTGTGCCGCGAGTTCGCGCGTCGGCGCCAGGATCAGCACACGCGGCCGCCCGCGCTGGAGCTGAACCTTGTGCTGGGTGAGATAGTGCAGTATCGGCAGGATGAACGCGGCCGTCTTGCCTGTGCCTGTCTGGGCGCACCCGAGCAGGTCGCGCCCGGCGAGCAGGTGCCCAATGGCCTTGGCCTGGATCGGTGTGGGCGTAATGTAGCCCTCCTCGGCAACCGCGCGTTGGAGCTCTGGCAGAAGCGCGGCAAAAGCGGTCAGTGGCGTGGCCGGTCGGATAGGCATGGTCCCCCCGGTAGCCTCGTGGGTCTGAGGGGGCACGCCATGGGTGGGTGGGTGCTTCGGATGCGCCTCTACTGGCTTGATATCTGCCGTTGATTTATGGTGCGGGACGTGAATAGGACTAACTTGATTGCCGTGCATGGAAACCCCTGGTCCGGACATGTTGTTTCTCTGCCCGC